>JAERSX010000779.1 GCA_016845285.1 Deltaproteobacteria bacterium
GCCCTGGGAGCCATCCTGAGCGCCGAGCTGGGACATGTCGGCGGGCCCACGGCCGCGATCCAAGTCTCCGCCACCCGGCGCACCCTGCTCATCGAGCAGGACGCCGACCGCACCCTCGCGACCCAGTCCGTCGCTCTCGAGGCCGGGTGGACCATTCCCACCGGGGTCCGTCCTCATGCAGGCATCGTGGTGTCGACCGGGCGCCGCGCATACAGACAAGACGAAGAGGACGTAGCCGCCCCCTGGATCGCCAGCGCCGGCCTGGCTTTCGACCTCACCGCGCCGACGGCCCTCTCCTGGTCACTCCGTCCAGGCCTCCAGGCCATGGTCGATCTCCGCGGCACTCAGGTCACCGACGAGTCCGGCACCCACGAACTACGCCCCACCTGGTGGGCCCTCACCCTCACAGCCTGGCCCGAGCTCGCACTGCGTCCGAGCCAGAGAGGGGCGTGATCCCTTGATGCTCTCCGCGGCATGTCCCTCTTGCGAGGATCGTCAATGTCCCCTGGCCTGAGGCTCGTCCAGACAACCCCTGCCCACGACTGGACGGATGTGCAGCGTGGCGAGCCGAACGCGCTCGAGGCGTTGCTCGAGGAGTGGTTGCCCGTGGTCCTCCAGTGGTGTCGACGACTCGGTGGACCGAGGGTCGACCCCGACCAGGCGGCCCAGGAGATCGCCATCGTGGTGTTGCGCCGCATCCACACGGTCCGAGCCGCAGCGGCCTTTCCGAGCTGGCTGTTCGCGGTCACCCGCCGTGTCCTGGCGCAACATCGACGCCGCCACTGGGGCATCCGCTGGAACGCCAGCGCGGCGGTCGACCGGGTGGCGGCTGACACCACCCCCGAGTCCCACACCCAACGCCAGGAGGAGATCGCCGCAGTGCGCGCGGTCATCCAGCGACTGCCGCAGACCCTGCGCGAGGTCTTGGTTCTGGTCGATGTGGAAGAGCGTTCTCAGCCCGAAGCGGCCGAGCTCCTCAGCTTGCCCTTGGGTACCGTCAAGAGCCGCCTCCGCCGCGCCCGTCTCACCTTCGCCCGTCAGGCGCGGGCCGACGGGCTCCGTCCAGCCACAGCCGACGAACCAAGCGGAGGTGAGTGATGAGCGATCGTCCCGATCCGCGCCTCCAGAGCTTCGCCGAGCACACGCCAGCCCGGCCAGACGAGATCGCAGCGCTGCGACGACAGCTCCCGTCACCGGTCGAGGTCGCACGCAGCACACGGCCCCCCCGACGTACGTGGATGCTCGCGGGTGCCACCCTCGCAGCCGGACTTCTGGGGTGGGTCGTCCTTCGCCCGACCGCGGCTCCTCCACCGGAGCCCCTGTCCGCGGTGCTCACAGCCCAAGGGGGCACCGGAGAGCTCACCCTTGGGGCGCACGTACGCCTGGAGTACACGGGCTCGGGCCGAGTCGAAGGTGACGCAGCCCGGCCTCGGGTGCACTGGGAGCGCGGTCGAATCGCCCTGACCGTGGAGCCCCGTTCAGGCGTGGACCTCGAGGTACGCACGCCCGATGCTGCGGTAGCCGTGACCGGCACCCGCTTCTCCGTGGAGCGTGACCTGCTCGGCACGCACGTCTCGGTCGAGCGTGGAAGCGTGAGTGTCCGGTGCGTGGGTGGCTCGGATCACGCCCTGGGCCCCGAGCAGGCCCACACCTGTCTCCCCGCGACGCCCGGCGGGCTGCTGGCTCGGGCCCGGGCCTTGGACGAGGCCGGCGCCCCCTCCGAAGAGGTCCTCGAGACCTTGGCGGTGGGTATGGCCACCACGGGGCTGGACTCACCCATCGGCGTGGAGCTCCACTTTCTCGCCCTGTCCCTCGAGCGCCAGGCGGACAACCCAGAGGCCGCGTTGGCCCACGCCCTGGCCATCTTGAGAGCCGGAGCCTCCCTCCGGCGGGATGCGGTGGCCTCCGCCGCCGTCGAGCTCGCCCTGTCGACGGGGGACTGTGACGGCGCCGCGGAAGGTCTGGCAGCACTACCAGCCCCACAACAAGACGCGTGGGCCACCACCGTCGACGCCTGTCATACCCAGGCCCTGAGCGAGCCATGAGCCCGCTCCGTGATCCTTGGCCCTCCTCCGCAGCATGCACACAGCGGAGGTCCTCAGGCACCAGGCAGATCGCTCAAGGAACGAAGAAGTCACCGGGTCGATCTCTGTCGATCTGGGTCCAGCCACTCCTTTCGCCTCCGCGTTCGCCTGTACGCCAGTCTGGGGGCCTCCGCTGGCCGCTCCTGGCCATGCTCGCCACCGCCTGCGCTGGCGAGCCCGCCCAGGTCGACTTCACCCATCCCGACGAAGCGGAACCCGAGGAGACCGAGCTGTCGTCCTGGGTCGGGACCTGGGACGGCGACGTGTTGGGCTACGCCGCCTTCTGGGAAGGGTGGGACGAGTATGCCTACTGTGCCGGTCCCGTCACCGCAGTGGTCAGCATGGTGGGAGCCACTCGCATCGACGGGGTGTGTACCCTCGCCTACGGACCCTACGAGGGCGAAGACTTCGTGGTGAGCGGCACCGGCTCGGTGAGCGAAGATGGGGCGGTCGCAGAGATCGAGCTGGCCTACCTGGACACCGACTGGGGCTGGCACCCGACCACGGTCACCGGCAGCGCCGGAGAGCTCCTCGAGCTGGAGGGCATCACCAGCTACAGCTCGTCCACCGGCGGGGATGTCGAGGCCTATGTGGAGCTCTTGCTGGAGCGCTGAGCCTGAGCCACAAGGGCCGCATCGGCGAGCCCCACATTGACCCGACGGTACATGTCCGCGTGGCTGGCGCCGAGCAGCGCAAGGACGGGCCTCACGAGCAGACCCCGGAAGGCCTCGTGGTGGCGGACCTGAGTACCGCCGGCCTGGGTCGGCGTCAGCTCGAAGCCGTGGGTTGCCGTGAAGAGCCCCGGCACGCCCCCGGCCCAGGTCAGCCGCTCGTTCGCAGCCACCTCGGTGATGCGGGCACGAGCCGGAAGCCAGAAGGGGCCTACGGCGATCCGGAGTCGAAGTAGGCCTCCCACCTGCACCCCGTCGGGTGCCACCCCCGTCAGCGTGTTCCAGCTGGCCCAGGTCGAGAGGTCACTCAACACGCTCCAGAGGTCCGCAGGAAGGGCATTGGTGGCGAGTTCGTGAGAGAAGTTCCGCTCGGGCATATCGGAACCTTGCCACACCCTCGGAAGCTGTATAGAAGGCGGGCCCTCGCTGCTGAGGTCCGTGGCGGCTCGAGGTGCCCAGGCACCCCGCGAGTCCCTCCACCAGCGACAGTCGAAATCCACGGTTTCCTTCACCTCCCGGAGGATTCCGATGACCCGCTCCGTGTGCCTTTTGTTGGCCGCTGCGGCTTGCATGCCCGCTCCCCCCGAAGACCTCGTCACCGACGGGGCTCCCCACCAATCCGCCCTCACCCAAGACGCCCTCGCCGGCACTTGGGATGGCGTCGACTTCACCGAGGAAGAGGCCCTGGCCGTCCTCGACATCGTCGACACCGCGTCCGAGGACGAGCTCGATCACGACGTCCCCCTCGACAGCCGTGCCGTGCGTAGCATCCTGTATGCCCGTCCGGTTGGCTCGATGAGCCGCCTGAGCGGCCTGTACTTCGTGGGCGAGGATGCCCTCCTCAACCTCAGGGACTACGCCCTCCTCGAGCTCGAAGAGGGCTTCGACACCGGCGACTGGAGTCCCGAGGACGAGCCGGAAGACTGACGGTCCTCGTTCGTCTCACCGATGCGACGCCGCCCGGGCCGACACACTTCCAGGCCCGAGGCGGATGGCCTCGTAGCCAAAGCGATCACGCACCGCGTCCATGGCCGAGCTGACCTCGGGGCGGCTCGGTGCGCACAGCGGTAGCACCAGCTGGCGCTCGGGCCCCATCAGGTTCGACATGCCAACCCCTAGGAGCCGCACCGGCAAGCGCCGGGTGTAGCCCTCCTCGAAAAGCTCGCGCACCACCGCATAGACGTCCGCGCTGGAGCTGACCGGCGTGCTCGTGCGCGAGCGGGTGATGGTGTGGAAGTCGGCGTAGCGGAGGCGGAGGTGGATGGTTCGAGCGCGCACATCGCGCTCCCGCGCGCGCCAGGAGACACGCTCTGCCAGGGCCTGGAGCTGGCGCAGCATCTTCGTGCGATCACCCACGTCGGCATGGAAGGTGCGTTCGTTGCTGATGGAGCCATGGGTGGCGCCGCGCGGGTCGTGCTCCAAGAAGGCCGGCCGATCGCGCACGGGCGCGCGTGTCTCGCCGCTCACGTCGCGCTCGAGACGGGCGATGAGCCGGCTGAAGCGGTGGCGGACCGGGCCGGCGGGTAGATCGAGAATTTCTCCCAGGGTGAAGAGGCCGTACCGGGCGAGCTGCTCTTCGGCCCTGGGGCCGATGCCCGGGTACTTGCGCACAGGCAGCGGATGCAGGAAGCCACGCCCCTGGCCATGGCGAACCATCCAGACCCCCGCAGGCTTGGCGCGGCCGCTGGCGATCTTGGCCAGGCAGCGGGTGGTCGCGATGCCAACGCTCGAGGGCAGCCCCACCTCATCTTGGATCGCCTGTCGCATGG
>JAERSX010000780.1 GCA_016845285.1 Deltaproteobacteria bacterium
CGTCTACATCGAGCTCCAGCAGAAGAAGCGCAAGCCGGACCCGGACCTGGCCCGCCACGTCGTCGATCTCTACGACGAGGAGGTGCTGGCCACAGATCTGGCCCTCGGCAGCCTCGTCTCGGCCCTCGACGCCCGGGACGGTCTGGCGGACACCGTGATCGCCGTGACCTCCGACCACGGCGAGGAGTTCTGGGAGCACGACAGCTTCGAGCACGGCCACTCCCTGCTCGGCGAGGTGACCCGTGTGCCGCTGGTGGTGGCCGGCGCCGACGTGCCGCAGGGCGGAGCCACACACCCGTGGGCCACGTCGACCTCTTCCAGACCCTGGTGGCCGCCGGCGGCGCCAGACCGGTGAACGGGACCCGGGGAGAGTCGCTCCTGGGCCTCGACCACCACGCCGATCGCACCGTGCTGAGCGAGAACCTCCTCTACGGCCCCCCCGCGGTGAGCGCCGTGGACCGGCACACGCGGGTGGTGGTGGACCTCCAGAACAAGCAGCGCAGCGCCTGGGCGGTGGCCGACGACGGAAGCGAGCTCGAGGAGCCCTCGGGACTGCTGGCCCAACAGCGCGTCGACGCCGTGTACACCGCGCTCATCGAGGCACGGGGAGGCCTCGATGACTGGGCCCCGGAGGAGACGGCGCCCAGCGAGGCCGAGCTGGAAGCCCTCGGCTACATCGAGTAGGGAAGAGTGCCTGTAATAGCAGCCACTTAGCCTGACACCTTCGGCTCCTTCCAGCTCTTGTGGGCGGGAAACCCGCACAACTTCTGTAGGGGGTGGCGCCCCCGGTCGGGCTCACGGCTGGACTGGGGCCATGAGCCTACGGTCGCCGGTCGCACCGGGCATCGCAGCCCCTCTCGTGCCGCACCGAGGCATCGGAGCGGGTCACCCTGCGTCGGAGCCGGCCGGCCGCCCTCGTCGGCGCAGCAGGGGCAGCAGGAACACCACGAGGGCGCCCCGCCAGTCTCCCGGGACACCACGCTCCTGGCAGGCGCAGCCGGCGGGCTCCTCGTCGGGCTCCGCCTCGTTCTCGACCTGGGAGGCAGGCACGGTGGGCACCACCTCGAGGGCGTAGGAGAAGGACTCGTCCTCGTGGGGCCAGCCGGCCACCGGCACAGCCACGATCCAGAGCTCGGTCTCGCCGACCAGGGTGAGCGTGCGATGCCCCTCGCGGCCGTCGTCGAGCACCAGCGGCTCGACCTCGAGGCCGTCGGCGGTGTCGCGCACGATCCGGACCTCCCAGGTCACCGAGGAGCCTTCGTCGCCCTCCCCATCGCCCGAGAACCCCACCTCGAGCTCACCGGCGGGCATGCGGTCGAGGCGCACGGCGCTCGTGCCGGTGTGGTGCGGGGCCAGCTCGCTGGCCACGGCCTCCCAGCCATCGGTGCCGCTGGGCCCCACGGTGCCGGCGAGGCGGCCGTCCTGGTCGTCGAAGGCGCTCGACACATCGTCGACGACCTCGGCATAGGCCGCGCCGTTGTCGTAGTCCCACACCAGGTTTCGGGCCGCGAAGTCGGCGAGGAGCTCGTGGAGATCGAGGCCTTCGTCGGCGAGGAGCCAGTCCAGCTCCCGCATGGGATCGCTGCCGACGTCCTCGGTCCAGCTCGCCAGGATGAGGTCGTCGGCGCCGTGGTGCTCGGCCAGGTACCGGGGGAAGATGAAGGCCCCGTACTGGCGTCCGTAGGCGATGTCGTACGGGTCGCTCCGGTCGTACTCTTCCATCGACAGGTGGGGCGACAGGGCGTAGCGGTACAGGAGCTCGAGGCCCTCGCCGCTGTCGGGATGGAGCGCCTCGGCGGCCCAGGTGGCCGTCGCCTCCCAGTACCAGCTCCGGTTCAAGCTGCCGTAGTTGCCGGTGGCGTGCTGCGCGGCGTGAAAGAGCTCGTGGGCCGAGGTGATCTGGCCCTGCGAGACGTCGGTGACCGTGCGCGGGTCCATGACGATGTAGGGGTGGTCGTCGGCGTCGACGGTGAAGTAGCCCCACGCCCCATCGATGTCGGGCCCGGCCTCGTGGGTGTTGCCCACGTAGACGTTGAACTTGTAGGCATCGGTGCCGACGGGCTGCGGGTAGCCCCAGTCGTCGAACTGGGCGGCCCAGGCGAGCTCGAAGGACACGAGCAGGGACGCGAGCTCTTCGTCGCTGGCCGTGCTGCCCTCACCCCAGCGCAACACGAAGTTGTCGCTGCTCATCGACGAAGGCAAGCCGAAGGCATCGCGCTCTTCTTTGCTCCCGTTCAGGAAGGCGGCGGCCTCGGGGTGCGGCCGGCTGAGCACGTGGGCGAGGGTCTGGTCCAGGCCACAGGGCTGGGTCCCGGCTGCGGCGAGGCCCAGGGCGATCATCGTTTTCGACAAGGTGCCTCCTCCCTGTTTCACGATGGCACGAGACGCGGCCCTCGTGATCACCTGGGGTACGCGACGGGCCACCAGGCGATTGCATCGCTGAGTCAACACTGTATGGCGCGATCCGGGCGAACCCGTCGTACGACCCTCGCGTTTCCTCTCGCGATGCGTGCTCGACCCAGATGTCCCGCTGGCCTGGAGCGCTCGCAGGGACCGAGTGGGAGGGCCTGTCAGCGGAACAGGACCCTCAGCCGATGCAGTCCGCGCAGCGCCCCATCACGCGAACCCTGAACGTCGCCCCACGCAGCACGGCCGGCAGCTCCCCCGCGCCATCTCGCAGCTCCAGGGACGGCAGGCAGCGCACCTCGCCACAGTCCTCGCACAGGAAGTGCCCATGGTCGTCCGCGATGGGTCGGCAGGCGTCGATGAGCTCGTAGCGCCAGACCCGGTCGCCCAGGTCCATCCGGCGGAGGATCCCCTCGTCCGCGAGGTCCGCGAGGACCCGCCAGATCGAGGCCTTGTCGAAGGCGACGTCTGGCAGCAGGTCCATGACCTGCTCGTGGGTGACTGGGGCGGCGGTCTCGTGCAGCAGCTCCAGCACGGAGAGGCGTGAGGAGGTCGCGCGAAGACCGCGGGCCTTGAGCAGACCTCGAACCTCATCTCTCACATGATCGTGTGCGCCGGACAGCTTGGCCTCCGCTGGGACGGACAACGTATCCGAGCAGGGGTGACGAGGGGAAGCGCACGAGCTCGCACGCCTCCCCGAGAACACTCGTCCTCGGCCTCACCGAGTCGTCCACCGTCTACCGTCTAGTGGTCGTGGTCCTCGTGGCCAGCCTCTTCGCAGACGCCCTCCTCGGCGTGCTCCTCGCCTTCTTCTTCTTCTTCCTCGTGCTCATCATCGTGCTCTTCGATGTGGCACTCGAGGCCCTCGGCGCAGTCGTCGTCGCTGGCGCAAGTGTCTCCTGCCTCGCCGCCCTTGTCTCCGCAGGCGGTCAGGGCGACAAGGCCGGCAAGAGCCAGCAGGTTCATGATCTTCATGGGTGTCTCCTGGTGGAGAGGTGGAGCTCACTCCACCTCGATGTTGAAGGTGACTTGGATGTCGTTGTCACCACCGATGGCCCCGAATCCGCCGCTGGCGACGTCCTCGGCCATGCCCTCGGCCTTGACAGGCTCGTCGTTCTCGAAGGGCAGGTGGCGCAGGGTGACCTCCAGCTGGCCGGTGCCCACCTGCAGGGTGGTGACGTCGTTGAGCAGACCCACGGGCAAGCCTTCGCCGTCGGTGTCGGCGTAGGCGTGGGTCATGACGGCGTCGGGGTTGGTGCCCGTCGCGGGGCCCTCGACGCCCGTGCCCGTGAAGAACACCTGGTGCTCTTCGGCCTCGTCCCCGATCTCCCCGGTGATCTCCTCCGCGGGGTCCTCGAGCTCGTTCCAGAAATGGACCGACAGCTGGTAGTCGGCGGTGGCGCTCGAAAGCACGATGTCGTCGATGACGGGGTCGCCATCGTCCTCGGGGTCGGCCCAGACGTACACGAGGTCGCCGCTGCCGTCGGAGGCGCTGAAGATCAGCTCGACGGTGGTAATCACCTCGTGGTCGTGGTCGTGGTGGTCGTGCTCCTCGACGTCCTTGCAGGCGCCCGTGAACAACAGGACCAGGGGCATCACGCGAGTGATGGTCTTCATGCTCGTCTCCTTGACGAGGTGGGGGGTCACAGGTCGACGCCGACCCGAAGACGCAGGTCGCGCCCGGGCTGATCGGCGTAGTAGCGAAGCAGGCTCGTGTACTCGCGGTAGGCGGTGTCGAGCAGGTTGCGGCCCTCCAGGCCGATGCGAAGGTCGCGACCCTTCAGCTTCAGCTCGGTGTGGAAGGCGGCGCCGAGCAGGGCGTGGCCGGCAGGGGGCGGCGCGAAGTCGGCGGCGAGGTCCGTCCGGGACTGCATGGCCACCAGCTGGGTGGACACGCACAGCTCGGTCTGGTCCAGGGGACCGGTAGGACCGGGACGGAGCTTCGCGGTGAGGCGGAGGCGGTCGGCGGGGGTGCCGACGAGCTGTTGTCCGCTGCCGGGGAGCTGGGCTCGCACCAGCGCTCCGACCACATCCAGGCCGACCAGGCCCTCGGGGGCGAGCTCGAAGCCGCCGTCGACCCCGTAGACCACGGCGTCGACGGGCTGGTACTCGTAGGTGGGCCAGGTGCCGCGGATGGTCACGTCGTAGTGCAGGCTGCCGTCAGGGTTCCGGTCCGGCGAGAAGTAGATGTAGTCGTCGATGACGCTGCCGAAACCCGAGGCCTCGGCGGTGAGCCAAGGCCGGCGCAGGCCCACGGTGGCGGAGCCCGACCAGGAGGTCTCGACGCCCAGGTTCGGGTTGCCCAGGGCGTAGACCGGGAACGAGGGCGCGCTGCCGATGAGGTAGAGCTCGTCGACGTTGGGGAAGCGGCTGGCCGACGACAGGTCGACCTTGAGGTCGAGGGTGTCGGGGACGAGGTGGATCAGGGCGCCCAGGCTCAGGGTTCCGGCGTCGTACGAGGTGGGACAGCGGGCGTCGCCGTCCTCGTCGAGGGCGCAGTCGTCCTCGCTCAGGGTGTCGCGGCGCTCGTGCCGCTGGTAGCCGAGGCGGTCGATGAAGGCGGTGCGATCGAGGTGGTCGTAGCGGGCGCCCATCTCGAGGTGGACGCGGTACCAGGCCAGCTGCTCGAAGCCGAAGACCCCGCCGGACAGGCCACGGTAGTTCGGGATGAGGGTCAGCCCGGAGTAGATGTTCTCCTGGAAGAGCCCCTGCAGGCCCACGCCGCCGTCGAGGGTGGCGGTGCCCAGGCGAGCGTCGGGGTGCTCGAAGAGCGCATCGAGGGAGTGCGTGCGGAGGGTGAACTCGTACTGGGGGCCCTCGATGTACTCGCGGACCTGCTCGAACTCCTGCCGGTGGTTGTGCTGGAAGGCGTAGGTCAGCTCGACGGAGCCCAGATCGCCAGTGTCCGCGAGATGGACCGAGAGCAGGTCGTGGGTGACGTCCTGGT
>JAERSX010000781.1 GCA_016845285.1 Deltaproteobacteria bacterium
GCCCGCAGCCAGCAGGTGCAGGCGGACCTGGTGGGAGCGCCCGGTCTCGATACGCACCTCCACCAGCGACTGGGTCTCGCCGACGGTTCGCGCGCGTACCTTCGAGCGCGCAGGCTTGCCCGCCGCATCGAGGGCCGGCCACCAGCCACGCCCCACCCGCCGCCTGCCGATGGCCTCGGTGATCAGGCGCTCTCCGCCGGTCCACCGTCCGTGCACCCGCGCCAGGTAGGTCTTCTCCCCGCGGGACAGCCAGGCCCCTGCCTCGGCCACCAGTGCCTTGCGGGTCACGAAGAGGTTGAGCCCGGTGGTGTCACGGTCGAGCTGATGGACGGCCCAGACCTTGCGCCGTCGCAGCTCGGTCATGAGCCAGCCCTGCACGCACTGGGGGTCGTCGAGGGTGCGTCCGGTCGACGGCAGGCCGGCGGGCTTGTCCACCACGACGACGCCGTCGTGGGCGACCAGGATACGGGGCCGGTCGGAGCGGATCATGGTGGTGCCTTTCACCTCGACCAAGACCTACCGCAACCTTCCGTGCAGCCATCGACAGTGGCGCCACGAGGGGCACTGCGCCTTCATCCACGGCTACTCCCGGTCGTTCACGTTCTCTTTTGGGGCCTCAGCGCTCAGCGAGAGCCACTTCGTCATGGACTTCGGCGGCCTCAAGGTGCTGAAGACCTGGCTCGAGGACATGTTCGATCACACGCTGCTCATCTGCGCCGACGACCCCGAGCTCCCGCTCTTCGAGCAGATGCACGCGCGCGGCCTGTGTGACCTGAGGGTCCTGCCCAACGTGAGCATGGAGGCCACCGCCAAGGTGGTCTACGAGCACGCCCAGGCCCTGGTCCACGCCCAGACCGAGGGGCGGGTGTGGGTGATCTCGGTGGAGTGCCGCGAGAACGACAAGAACGCGGCGGTGTATGCACCCCCCCCTCCTCCAGCGAGTGCCTCATGAGCGGCCTGCCCGACCACGCCAGCGAAGCAGACGATCGCCGTCTCCCCATCGACCGCGTGGGCATCAAGGACCTTCGCTACCCCATCCAGGTCCTCGATCGCTCTGGGGGCATGCAGCACACCGTGGCCTCCGTCTCGCTCTACGTGGGCCTGCCCGCCCACTTCAAGGGCACCCACATGAGCCGCTTCGTCGAGGTGCTCAACCAGGTGCGGGGCGAGGTCACCTTCCGCAACATGCCCGACATCCTGGGCGAGGTTCAGCAGCGCCTCGACGCCGACGACGCATTCCTCGAGCTTCGCTTCCCCTACTTCATGGAGAAGAAGGCGCCGGTGAGCGGGGTGGCCTCGCTCATGGAGTACACGGGCTGGTTCTACGGACGTCGAACCGGTGAGCGCGATGAGCTCACGCTGGGCGTGGCGGTGCCCGTCAAGACGCTCTGTCCCTGCTCCAAGGCCGTCAGCGACTACGGCGCCCACAACCAGCGCAGCATCGTCAAGGTCGAGCTGCGCAGCACAGGCTTCGTGTGGATGGAAGACGTCATCGAGGCCGTCGAGGCCTGCGCCTCGTCGCCCCTCTACGCCTTGCTCAAGCGCAGCGACGAGAAGTGGGTCACCGAGCACGCCTACGACAACCCCAAGTTCGTCGAGGACCTCGTGCGCGACGTGGTGATCGCGGTGCGTGATCTCCCAGGCGAGGTGTCCTGGGTGCGGGTGCGGGCCGAGAACCAGGAGTCGATCCACAACCACGCCGCCTACGGCGAGATCACCTGGCGCCGAGACTAGCCGAGACCAGACGGGCTGGTCCTAGACGAGCATCTTCCGAGCGTTGTCGATGAAGGCTGCCTCGTTCTTCTCCGTGACCTCGAGGCGCTGGGGGATCTTCCTGCCCCGATCTACCGCTGGCCGGGCGCGCAGCTCTGACAGCCAGCGGCCGAGGTTGTCGAGCCCGTCGACGCTCACGCCGCTCCAGGTGTGGGTGTGCGCCCAGCTCCAGTTGGCGATGTCGGCGATGGTGTAGGTGTCGCCGGCCAGGTACGGGGTGCGGCCGAGCTGGCCGTCGAGGACCTCCAGCAGGCGCCGACTCTCGCGCTGGTACCGCGCGATGGCGAAGGGGATCTTCTCGGGTGCGTAGCGGAAGAAGACGTTGGCCTGACCCATCATGGGGCCGACGCCGCCCATCTGGAACATGAGCCACTGCAGGGTGCGCGAGCGGCCGGCCGGGTCGGTGGGCATGAGCTGCCCCGTCTTCTCCGCCAGGTGGATCAGGATGGCGCCCGACTCGAAGACCGCGAGGTCATGGGCGTCGTGATCGACGATGACCGGGATGCGTCCGTTGGGGTTGAGCTCGAGGAACCAGGGCTCCTTCTGCTCGGCCTTCGACAGGGAGATGGGCCGCACCTCGTAGGGCAGGCCGAGCTCCTCGAGGGCGATGGAGACCTTCCAGCCGTTGGGGGTGGCGGCGGTGTAGAGCGTGATCACGGATCTTCCAGGGAGACGTGTGCAACGCTGGCCTCGAGGCGAGAGCCGCCCCGGATCAGCCCGTTGAGCCGCCACGTTGAGTCTCCCTGATTTCCCACAATTGTTCCTGCGTTCCCTGTTGACCTCGTGCGCAGGCAATAGACGCTGGTGTCAGCTGTGGAGGTCGAATGCCGGAGATTGATGATCTGGACGCGATCATCGCCCACCTTCGTTCCGCCGAGCGGGTGTTGTTCATCACCGGCGCAGGTCTGTCCGCCGACTCTGGTCTGCCGACCTACCGCGGCGTCAGCGGCCTCTACGCCGACACCGACACCGAGGACGGTGTACCCATCGAGGTCGCGCTGTCGGGCGGCATGTTCCGCCAGGACCCGCGCCTCTGCTGGAAGCACATCGCCCGCATCGAGGAGGCCTGCCGGGGCGCGGCTCCAAACCGCGGACACGCCGTGATCTCCGAGCTCCAGGCCACCCACGAGGTGGTGGTCCTCACCCAGAACGTCGACGGCCTGCACCAGGCCGCCGGCTCACGCGACGTCATCGACATTCACGGCAACGTCCACGACCTCCTCTGCCCGGCGTGCCCCTGGACCGCGCGCGTCGATGACTACGCAGGCCTCCCCATCCCGCCGCACTGCCCCGACTGCCGCCAGGTCATCCGGCCCGACGTGGTGCTCTTCGGGGAGATGCTGCCCCAACGCAAGGTCGCCGCGCTGTACCAGGAGCTGGCCCGGGGCTTCGATCTCGTGTTCAGCATCGGCACCACCAGCGTCTTCCCCTACATCGCCGAGCCAGTGCTCATGGCGCGACGTCAGGGGGTGCCCACCGTCGAGATCAACCC
>JAERSX010000782.1 GCA_016845285.1 Deltaproteobacteria bacterium
ACGATGTCACAGCGGTAGCCAGCCTCGGCGGAAAGGGTGGCAAGAGCGGCAAGAGCGGCAAGAGCGGCGGAATGCAGCAGGGCGGAAGCCAGCAGGGCGGCGGCATGCAGCAGCAAGGCGGAAGCCAACAAGGCGGCCAGCAGCAGGGCGGCGGCCAGCAGCAGGGCGGCGGCCAGCGCTGAGTCTCGTTTCGATCCGTTCGACGGATCTATATTTCAACCATCTCCGAGCTTCTGAATCGGCCCGTCTGCGCCCACAACCGACTTCTCTAAGAACGTGTCGCTGTGGGCCTTCTCGATCCCGCGAGACTTTTTGCGAAAGCGGGTTGAGGTCTGCGCCGATCCGTATAATACTGACGCTGTCGATCCATCAGGAAGGCCCCCATGCGCATCTCCGGAAACCCCACTTGGCTCTTGTTGTCTCTCGGTGCCTTTCTCGTCGCCTGTCCTGGTGACGACAAAGACGACACCGAAGACCCCATCGTCGAAGACGACACCGCCGAGGATACCGACGGCACCGACCAAGACGGTGACGGCTACAACTCCGACGAGGACTGTGACGACCTCGACGCCTCCGTCTACCCCGGCGCCGACGAAGAGTGCGACGGCATCGACAACGACTGCGATGGCGAGATCGACGAAGGCGTCACCGACGTCTACTACTACGACGGTGATGGCGACGGCTTCGGCGACCCCGAGAACTCGACCGAGGCTTGTGAGGCGCTCACCGACTACGTGCCGAACTCGAACGATTGCGATGACAGCGACGCTTCGATCTATCCAGATGCCGAAGAGCTGTGCGACGGACTCGACAACGACTGCGACGGCGACGTGGATGAGGACCTGACCTCCGCCACCTGGTACGCCGACAACGATGGTGACGGCTACGGCGATCCCGACGCTACCCAGGATGCCTGCGAGCAGCCCACCGGCTTCGTCGACAACGACTACGACTGCGACGACGGCGACTCGGGCGAGCCCGTTCACGTCTCCGAGACGGGCGCCACCTGGTCCAAGGGCAGCAAGTCCCTCGACTCCGGCGTCATCGACTCCGGCGCCGGCGAGACCGGTGCACCCTCGGGTGCCGGCACAGTCGACGATCCCTTCGACTGGATTCAGGAAGGCATCGACGCCGCAAACGTCTGCGTCTTCGTGTTCGGTGGCACCTACGAAGAGAACATCGACTTCAACGGCAAGGACATCCTGGTCTGGGGCGTCGACGGTGCGGAGAACACCACCATCGACGGAACCGGCGACGGACCCACGGTCACCTTCGAGAACGGCGAGAGCTCCAACGCCATCCTGAACGGCTTCACCATCACGGGTGGAACCGGCGAGGCCTCCGAAGACAGCTTCGACTACGACTGCGGTTCGGCTGAGACCTGCACGACCTACACCTACACCTACGCAGGTGGCGGCATCTACGTGAACTCGGCGAGCCCGTCGCTCCAGAGCCTCATCGTCTCCGACAACACCCTGCCCGACTACAGCTACACAGAGCTGTCCGACACCGAAGATGCCTACGTGCACTCGCATGGTGGCGGCGCTTGGTTCGGCAGCAGCTCCTCGGTCCTCACCGATGTGTGGTTCGTGGACAACAGCGCCGACCAAGGTGGCGGAATCTACGTCGACGACGGCAGCAGCATCGACCTCACTCACTCCGGGTTCAACGGAAACAGTGCAGCAACCGGTGGCGGTGCTTCGGCTGATGGCGCCCTGACCATGCTCAACTCGGTCTTCGTCAACAACTCCACCTCTGACAGCGGCGCAAGCTACGGCGGCGCAGCTGTGGATGTCGGCTCTGGCCTCTTCTACAGCACGAACGTCACCTTGGCGGGCAACGACGGAATCGCCAGCCTCTACATCGGCGCAGATGGCACCAGCACGGTGATCAACACCATCCTCGCTGAGAACTCCGACGGCTACGTCATCGACGGTGACTCGGGCAACACCCTGTCCATCACCTACTCCGATGTCTACAGCAGCGGCAGCATGGGCTACGGCTCCGGCGTGACCGACGCCACGGGCGCCGACGGCAACATCGACGACGACCCGAGCTTCACCGCATGGTCCGACGACGATGACTACAGCAACGACGACCTGAGCCTCGGCTCCGGCTCGCCGGCCATCGACGCAGGCTCCTCTGCCTCGGTGTACGACGATGTCGACGGCAGCCAGAACGACATGGGTGCCTGGGGTGGTCCGCAGGGCGCCTGGTAGTCCACGCCAAATCGTATGAAACACCGCGTCACCAGCGCGGACGCGCCCCACCTTCTCGGTGGGGCGCTGTTCGTCTGCCTTGCTCTACTGGCATCGTCACCGGCTCAGGCCGAGGATGCGACCGAGGTGCTGGTCCGTATCGACGACCGACGCGAGAGAAGCCTCTCGTATCCGTGGGTGACCGTGGTCCTGGCGAGCGGTGGTTCAGTGCGCGTCCCGGTGCTGGACGACGGAACTGACGCGATCGACCGCTTCGCCGGAGACCGCTTCTACATCGGACGCCTCGAGATCCTAGGAACCGGTGAAGCCACTGTGGTCGTCAGCGATGGTGGACCGGCCGGCGTGGGCAAGCTCGTCGATGAGTGGGTCGTAGATCTTCGACCTGGCTACACTCTGCGCTTCTTCACCGGCAAGCGACCTCAGTTCCGCACCTCGTCGACGCCGACAACCCTCCAGTCTTCCTCGTCAAAGAGCCAAGGCACACCAGGCACCGTGGCCACAAATGACAAAGGCCCCTGGTTCAGTGCGCCCAACACCTTCAAGGGCGCTGTCTGGGACATGCGCCCGATGACCCTCCTGGCATCGGGTCTCGCACTGATCGGACTGGCGCGCTTGCGACGCCGCGGCCTTCGTCGCGGTCTCCCTGGACGGCTGTCTGAATTGGCCCGGGCCCTCTCACGCGCACAGCCCTGAGACTGAGAGCCGGCGAGTCACATCGGGGCCGTCAGCGGGTGGAGTCAACCTGGTAGTCAGCCTCGACCACCAGGTCGTAGATCACCACGCCCTCAGGCAAGTCGGACACACGGGGGAGCAGTGAGTCCAGCCACCCCAACATGGTCTCGAGACGGTCGGGCTCGAGGAACTCGGGGTGAATGGCCACGTAGGCAAAGCCCATGTCGATGAGATCCTGGATGCCGCGCCTCACGGGGAATTCGCTGATGTCGGTCCAGGCCCGCGAGTAGTAGTCGTCGCCGTAGGACACCTTCTCGAGGCGAGCGAAGAAGGGGTTGCCCTCGATGGGGCTCGGCATGTAGCTGGTGGGCGCGAAGTCGTACGGGATCGGACGCCCATGAGCCGACTGATAGTAGAAATAGCGCGAGACCTCGACGATGCGTCCCGGGTACCGCTGCGGCCAGTCCAGCACGGCCCCTTCCGTCGGCAACACGGCAAGCTGCTGCGACACCGGCGGGATGTAGGCCTCGGCATGGGGGAGGGGCACCGTCACAGGCGACACGTACCGGATCTCCAGCAGCACCAGACCGCCCAGGGCCAGGCCAGCGAGGGCCGCAGAGCGGGTGCCTCGTGAGCGAAGCTCCGCGACAATGGTGTCAACGCCGAAACCTGCGAGAACGGCCAGACCGAGGAAGAAGAAGGCCGAGAAGCGTACATAGGAGGTGATGAGGCGAACGGGAGGAAAGATGTCTCGCAGCCCCACCCACCAGATCACAGCCTCAGGCCGATAGGCATCGCCCGTCACGAACATGAAGGGCCCCAGGGAGAGCAAACCACCCCACACGGCCATCACCAGCCACCGCCAGCGGCCGCGACCGAGCCCGATGCTGGCCACCACCAAGGCCACCCATCCCGCGTAGGTAGACTGCGCCAGCATGTCCATGTCCTCGTTGGTCGCGAGCTGCGTCTTGCCCGGCACGAGGTACCCGGACAAGGTGGCGAAGTCATGAGCCAGCTTGGCCATGACATCTGGGGGTAGGAGTAGCTGCTTCCTGTCGGCGTAGTCCTCGAGGACCGCGCCACCTTCGATGTAGGTGGCCATGAGCTTCGATGCCGGAGGCACGAAGACGACAGCCGCGATCACGATGGACGCACCAACCCAGAGCCACAAGGTCCGATCAAACCCACGACCCGTCGCCCGTCGACGCTCCCAGATGATGGCCAGGGCCAGGGGCGGCATGCATACCGCCACGATGACCGTCCAGTAGAAGCTGGCGATTCCCGCGCATGCGAACAACAGGCCGGTCGCCAGCGCCGGTCGGAAACCAGGTTCGCGAACCAACCACACCATCGCGGCGAGGAACCAGGCGACCCATCCCACAGTGCTGGTCTCGACCACGGCGCTCGACAGGCCGTAGCTGAGCAGGAAGCTGTTGAGCCCGAAGACCAGGCCCGAGACCAGCGCCCCCACCCATCGCACACCAGCGACACGCGCCAGTGCGTATCCGCCCGTCAGGGCGAGGAGCAGGTGGAACAGCACCACGAGATTGAAGGCTGGGACGAGACCAAAGACCGCCTGTGGCAACAGGCTGAGTGCGTCATTGAGGGGGGCAATACTGCTGAACGGCCCTTCACGCGGGAACGCGATCTCCGGCGCCGTGAGAGGCCACTCGTGATCGGTGAGCAGCCGCTGACCGGTCCACCAGTGTGCCCACATGGTGCGCCATGGTCCGGAGAGCTCGTGCCCGACGATGGCGGACCCGAATTTGGCGGCGACCGGCCACGTGATGGCCACAGCAACGGCGACGTAGGTGGCCAGGACCAGCCCGACCTCGCGAGAGAGGCGGCGAGTGGGTGCAGCCGCCGCCTCGGCCTCAGCCGGCACCGACCGCGCCCTCCGTCGCGGGCTCGTCGAGGGGAGACACGAGGGCACCACCGTCGAACCACCACGCTCCGATCACCCCGGGAGCCTCCGCCAGGGGCCTGAGCCATCCACGAGCTTCAGCTGCCAGGGGCACACACACGAGCACCGCAGCGCCATGTGCCCGCGCCGCCAGCTCGAAGCGCGCGGCCAGATCGCGCAGCTCGGCACTGAGCACGCCGAAGTCGTCTCGTTGTGGTGCAACGAAGACCACGGTGAGCGGCGCCGGCGACAACAGAGCCGCCGCGAGTCCAGCCTCAGGCGCTCCTGCGAGCGCCTCTACGTCGACGCGGAGCAAACGCCGAGACGCCGCAGCGACCAGCCCAGCCCCGCGAGCGGACAGGGCCTGAGCGAGCTCTGCATCGGTCCAACCGTCCACCGCCAAGAGCACTGTGCCACCGGGTTGATCCAGTAGATCTGCCACCGCGCGAACCGCTGGTTCGCCATCCACGGCACCCACCAACGTCACCCCACCTGTCGCCAGGATGCGACGCTGCAGCACCGGCCCCACCTCGAGAGCATCAGGCGCAAAGGCGCGCAACCGCGGAGGCTCGGCACGCTCACGCAGCTTCGTGGATGCCCCATGCAGATCTGCAAGGACTGGCTCCACCTCCGTGCGAACCCAGGCACGTACCCGGTAGGCCACGAAGACGACGACACCCACCAGTGCAGCGATGAGGGGGGCAAGGGGAAGCCCGCCCTCAGCAGCGGTGGTGTCCTGGGCCCACGCGGTTCCAGTGCCGGCCAGGCCGAGCAGTAGCATCAGAGTTCGGCTCGATTTCAACGGCATGATCGTCGGGCACGCTAACACCCTCGGGAAGTGGGCGCAGTCGAAGGCTCTCGCGAGCCTCAGGTGCCGCTCTCCTCCAACCAGAGCCACCCCGAGACCGCAGGCCCCAGCACGACCCGTGTGACTTCGTCATCGGGCATGAAACGCAGGGCGCCTGACAGATCGACCAGCCTCTGGCCCTGCAGGGTCAACAGACCATTGGCCAACGCGTCGAGCTGTGCCCGAATTCGTCGTAGATCGCCCGCCTCACTGCGCGAAGCCTCGGCCGCCAAGGCAACGCTCAACTCATCTTGAAGCAGATCGAGCGGGATGGCATCACGGAGGCTGCTGAGCTGCCCGTGCTGCAGCAGCCTCTCCGCGGTGGCAGGCAGTCCCCCCACCAGCGGGTCATCATCGTAGATCGGTCCATCGAGCAAGGCCTGGCGCAACCGTCGGAGATGCCCCAAGCAGGAGAACGGCACCTCGACCACCCCGCGCTCGAGCTCAGACAGACACTCCCGTCGCTCGATCCCGAGCCAGCCACGTTCCGCCTGGGCGAGCTGATCGGCGGCATCGGCGACGATGGTGGGATGAGCCCCCAAGATCAGATCCGATCTGATCTGGATGGACAGCCGCGTGACGGCCTCGGGAACCTC
The DNA here is from genome assembly GCA_016845285.1 of Deltaproteobacteria bacterium. Taxonomy (GTDB): domain Bacteria; phylum Myxococcota_A; class UBA796; order UBA796; family UBA2385; genus BH17. The sequence goes on from JAERSX010000782.1 coordinate 6,238, forward strand.
CATCATCGGTGCGATGGGCGCACTGGCTTGGGTCGAGGCCGTGTCTTCTACTGGGGTCGACCCGCACCCCTGGCATAGGGCAAGAACGGCGGCAACAACGGTAAGGAGGCGCGGCATTGCGGCAATGTCGCCCGGCGGACCACCGGGGTCAAGTGCAGGCCCCGCGACCCGAAGCGGCCGCTCCCGCCGATGGCGGCGGGTGGTGGGGCCGGATAAGGCGAACGCCATTCGGTTCAGGGAGGACCAGAGGGCATGACGACATCCGGCACGGGTAATTCCGCAGACGAGCCCCTCTTCACGATCACTCGGAAGCACCTCAACACCGGGCTTCGTGGCTTCCCCGTGGGCACCGTCCGCACATCCCGCGTCGACCCCCACACGGGTGTCAGCTACGTCGGCTACCCGGTGGGCGATCTCGCCTTCCTGGATCCTGAGGCGGTGGTCTACCTCATGTTCCACAAGGAGCTGCCCAATGAGGCGCAGCTCGCCGACTTCAAGGCCCAGCTTGCCGCCCGCGCCGACTTCGACGCATCCGGTCTGCACGCCTTCCTCAGCAGCCTGCCTCGCACCGGCCACCCCATGGACTGGCTCATCAGCGGGCTGATGTACCTGGGCATGACCGGCAAGACCGAGGACTACACCGAGGACGCGCTGAACCTCGTGGCCCGCACCCCTGAGCTGGTGGCCGGTGTGTTCCGCCAGCGGAGTGGCTGGGGCGACCCGATCCCCAGCAAGCCCGAGCTGGGCCTGGTGGAGAACTTCGTCCACATGATGGGCGTGCCCGGCGCCGACGAGACCCGCCTCCGCCGGCTGCTCCGCACCTTCTACGTGCTGCACATGGACCACGGTGGCGGCAACCTCTCCACCTTCAGCGGCAAGGCTGTCGCCAGCGGTCTGGCTGACATCTACAGCTCGCTCGCCGCCTCCATGGCCGGCCTCTCGGGTCCCCGCCACGGCCGCGCCAACCAGAACTGCCTCAACTTCGTCCGCTCCGTCGGCACCACAGACCCTGACGAGATCGAGCAGCTCGTGCGCGATCGTCTGGCCAACAAGCAGCTCATCTTTGGATTCGGACACGCAGTGCTCCGTGCCGAAGACCCCCGAGCCACCATCCAGTACCTCCTCGGCCAGCAGCTCTGTGCCGACGATCCCCTCTTCCAGACCGCGCTTGCGCTGCGGGAGCGGGCGGTCAAGGTGCTGAAGGAAAACCCGAAGATCGCGAACCCGTACCCCAACGTGGACGCGGTCTCCGGCACCCTGCTCAACGCGAGCGGCCTGACCGATAGTGACTACTACACCGTGCTCTTCGGCTTCTCGCGGATCGCCGGCATCTCGGCCCAGATCGTCGACGAGCGCCTGAACTTCCGCGGCGGCAAGGGTGTGGCCATCTACCGCTGCAGCTTCAAGGCAGAGCAGCAAGACGCCCGCCGCCTGAGCTGAGCATCCCATTCCCCGCGCCGGCTGCCCCCCAGGCGGCCGCGCGCCCGTCTACCCGTGAGGAACGCCCACGATGAAGCTCCATGAGTACCAGGCCAAGGCCTTGCTGGCCCGCCACGGCGTGACGGTGCCACCCGGCACCGCGGCCCACAATGTAGACGACGCCGTCGCAGCCGCCGAGGCCTTCGGCGGCAGCTTCTGGGTAGTCAAGGCTCAAGTCCACGCCGGCGGCCGCGGAAAAGGTCGCTTCGCCGAGGTCGAGAGCCCCGACGTCCTCGCACGCGTTGTGCGCGGCGAAGCCGATGTTCCCGGAAAGGGTGGCGTTCAGCTCTGCCGCAGCCTCGATGAGGTGCGAGCCGCCGCCGCCTGCATGCTGGGCAACACGCTGGTCACCAAGCAGACCGGTATCGAAGGCGTGGTCGTCAAGACCGTCCTGGTCACCACCGGCGCCGACATCGCCTCCGAGCTCTACGCTGCGGTCCTTCTCGATCGCAGCAACTCCCGCATCCTGCTCATGGCGAGCTCGGAGGGCGGCACGGAGATCGAAGAGGTCGCCGAGCACAACCCCGAGGCCATCGTCAAGGTCTGGGCGGACCCCATCACCGGTCTGGGTGCCTGGCAGTGCCGCCAGCTCGCCTACCAGCTGGGCCTCGAGGGCAAGACGGCCCGTGCAGCCGCCAAGATGTTCCGCGCGCTCTACGACACCTACCTGGCCATCGACGCCAGCATGGTCGAGATCAACCCGCTGATCATCACTCCCGAGGGCGGCGTGGTCGCCCTCGACGCCAAGATCACCATCGACTCCAACGCCGAGTACCGGCAGAAGGAGATCGCCAGCTGGTACGACGCCAGCGAGGACGATCCCACCGAGGTCGAGGCCGCCAGCTACCACCTCAACTTCATCAAGCTCGACGGCAACATCGGCTGCATGGTGAACGGCGCTGGCCTGGCCATGGCCACCATGGACATCATCCAGCAGTACGGCGAGTCGCCTGCCAACTTCCTCGATGTCGGCGGTGGCGCCCGCACCGATCAGGTCAAGGCTGCCATCAAGATCATCACCAGCGACCCCGACGTGCGCGGCATCCTGGTCAACATCTTTGGCGGCATCATGAAGTGCGATGTCATCGCACAAGGCGTCATCCAGGCCGTCGCCGAGGTCGGCCTCGAGCTGCCCCTGGTGGTTCGCCTCGCCGGCACCAACGTCGAGGAAGGCAAGCGCCTCCTCCGCGAGAGCGGCCTCTCCATCATCCCCGCTGATTCCATGGCTGACGCTGCCGAGAAGGTCGTCGCCGCTGTCCGGGCCGAGTCGTCGGCCGGCGCCAAGTAGGAGCGACCCATGGCTGTTCTCGTAGACAACAACACCCGCCTCATCTGCCAGGGCATCACCGGATCTGCCGGTGGCTTCCACTCGGGCCAGATGCTTGCCTATGGCACCAACCTGGTCGCCGGCGTCACCCCGGGCAAGGGGGGCCAGGTCTGGACCAGCCCCGACGGCCACGAGGTCCCCGTGTACAACACGGTGCAAGAGGCCAAGGACGCCACCCAGGCCAACGCCTCGGTGATCTTCGTCCCGCCGCCCTTCGCCGCAGACGCCATCTGCGAGGCCGCCGATGCCGGCATCCCCCTGGTGATCACCATCACCGAGGGAATCCCCGCCACCGACATGGTCTGGGCCTGGCGCTACCTGAGCGACCGTGGAAGCCGCATGATCGGCCCCAACTGCCCGGGCATCATCACGCCGGGGCAGTGCAAGATCGGCATCATGCCGGGCCACATCCACAAGCCCGGCCGCATCGGCGTGGTCAGCCGCTCTGGAACCCTCACCTACGAGGCGGTGGGCCAGCTCACCGCACTCGGGCTCGGCCAGAGCACCTGCATCGGCATCGGTGGCGATCCAATCATCGGCACCAACCACACCGACGCACTCAAGCTCTTCAACGAAGACCCCGAGACAGACGCCGTGGTGATGATCGGCGAGATCGGAGGCACCGCTGAGGAAGCCGCCTGCGCATGGGCCGCTGACCACATGACCAAGCCCATCGTCGGCTTCATCGCCGGTGCCACGGCCCCTCCGGGACGCCGCATGGGCCACGCAGGCGCCATCATCTCTGGTGGTCAGGGCACCGCCGAGGCCAAGTACGAGGCCATGCAGGCCGCGGGCATCCACATCGTGCGCAGCCCGGCCGGAATGGGTCACAAGATCCAGGAGATCTTGGGCCTCTAGCCCAGCTCTACAGCTCGAGGAGTGCGTGGGCCTCTCGGAGGCTCCGCACCACATGGCCCCGCTGGTGCGCGTCGAGGTACGCAAGCTCGTACGCCGGCGTGTGCTCACTCGCGAGGAGGATGACCCGAGCTCCGAGGGTGATCGGCACCGCGAGGTCGAGCTCGAAGATGTCGCCCACGACCGTCAGGTCGGACCAGTCGGCTCCTGCCTCGGCACACAAGGCCTCGAGGGTCTCGACGTACAGGCGCCGACGCAAGAGCACCGGCCGAGCCAAGCCCGGGAGCTCGAGCTTCTCGGGGAACCCGTCGAAGTCGGGCTCGACGACGTACTTCTTGGCCGAACCTCGAACCCGGGGCACCATCCACTGGAGGTCCGGCTCTCCTGCGGCGACAGCCTCGTCGCTCAGCTGTGAGATCTTTCCCTGCACGGCCCCGGTGTGGGAGTTGGTGACAACCCAGGCGTGCAGACCCCGCAGTTCCTGCAGCAGAGCGCGGGCGCCAGGGCGGAAGACGGTGTTGGTCTTGGCGTAGTTGTACTTGTAGAGAATGCGGTCGAGCACACGCTCGCGGTCGACCGGATCCTTCAGCGCCCCGAAGTGATCGAGGATGCCGCGCGCGACCGGCATGGTGCGGAGGTAGGGATCGACCGCCGCCGGTGCCACCACCAAGTCGCCGAAGACCCATCCGTGCGCATCTGGATCGGCGACCACTCGGGCCTCGATCTCATGGGCGAGGGGGGTGATCTCCTCGACGGTGGACCCCGCCAGGAGTGCGATGTCTTCGAGGCTTCCACGGCGGTAGGGAAGAGCCTCAGCCTCAGCGTCAGTGAACGTTCCGTCGAAGTCAAAGACCAGCACACGTCCCACGCACCCTCCTCTCCCACGGCCACCCGCGAGGATGTTGACTTATGACAGGCCTCGGACCACCGCCAGACCGCCATCGGTGTGCTCTAGTCGAGCGCCTCGAACGAGACCCATGCGCAGCTCCCCTCTCGATGCCGTTCGCTTCTACCTCCAGGGCCTCGCCAGCCTGTACTTGGGCGAGGACGTAGCGATGGACCACATCCAGTCACTGCTCGACCGCTCCCCGCCTGTCGAGCTCCCCGCCGGGCAGGTGGTCTTCCAGGAAGGTGAGCCCGCCGGTTCCGCCTTGATGGTGCTCCGCGGCCGGCTCGTGGCCACGGTGAACACGGCCGATGGGGGACACGTGGTCGGCGAGAGCGGTGCATGGGAAGTGGTGGGCGAGACCGCCCTGTACGCCCCCGATCAACCCAGAAGCGCCACCGTTCGAGCCGTCCAAGACACCACCTGCCTGGTGCTCAGCCAGGGCGACCTCGCTGCCCAGCAGGACAACCCCGTCGTAGCAGCCCTCGAGTACCACCTCCTCCACACCCTGGCCCAGCGGGTACGCGCGTCGAACCGGGCGATCGAGGATGCCTGGCAGGATCTCCAAGAGCAGACGGAGATGTTGTCGTGACATGGCAGGTTCCCCGCCCATGAGCAGCCGTATCTACCAGCGCCTCGCCCAAGGCTTCCTGTCCGCGCATCCATACGTGGTGGCCGAGTCAGATGCGCTCGTGAGCATCCTGAGCGCCTGTACTCCCCGTGAACTCGCTGCCGGCGAGCGTCTCTGTGAGGAGGGAGACCCCGGCATCGAGCTGTACTTCCTGTTGCGCGGTGCCATCCGCGTGCTGAAGGCCAACCCGTCGGGCGGCCACACCCTGCTCGGCACCGTGGAAGCCCCGGCCTTGCTCGGACAGATGGCCATCCTCGACCGAACGCGTCGAAGCGCCACCTGCGTGGCTGTCGACACCGCGCTGGTCGTGGTCATGGATCAGCCGAGCTTCGGCCAAACCATCCGCTCTACCGGTTCGGATGGCCACACGCTGCGGCGACTGTTGTTGAGCAGCCTGACCCGCCAGCTGGTTCACAGCAACGCTCGGCTGCGCAGCCTCACCACCGACCGCAGCGGCCAATTCGTGCCCGCCGACCCCTCAGCAGCAGAGGTCCAGATGCAGCGTGCACGCGCGATGCTCGAGGTGCAGACGGAGACCCAGACCCCCGTCGACCTCTGTCTGGAGGACCCGACAGCCGAATGTCCGGATGTGAACGAATGACTCTCAAGATGACGTGGCCTTGCGTGGGCTCAAGCCGCCGTTTACGACCCGATTCCACCGGTAGCGTCGCCTGAGAGTGCATCGCTCACAGGCCACACTCCTCCGCGCGTGGCCCAACCCGCCGGCTATTTCCCCCCCCTCCTGGAGTGTCGATGAGCTGGCTCACCCGCTTCTTCAATTCCACCATCGGCCTGAAGGTCGTGATGGCGGTGAGCGGCCTGCTCTTGTTCGGCTTCGTGCTCGGCCACATGGCGGGCAACCTCCAGGTCTTCCTGGGTCCCGAAGCCATCAACGAGTACGGCGAGATGCTGCAGGGCAACACCGAGCTGCTGTGGGGCGTCCGCTTCGGGCTTCTCGCCGTGATCTTCGCCCACAT
>JAERSX010000783.1 GCA_016845285.1 Deltaproteobacteria bacterium
GTTCTGCACCACTGCGCCGAGCTCTCGGCTCGCCACCTCGTCATCGGGGTTTTCTCGACGTTTGTCGGAGACCACCTCGACCAGGGCACGCCCTTCCTCACCGCTCGTCGGCGCGTGCAGCGACAGCGCCGGTGCCATCAACAGCCGATCGACGTTGATCACTTCGTGCTCGGGCACCTCGAGGGCCTCGGAGAGGGCCTTGGTGCTGGGCTGGATGCCTAGCTTCACCAACCGATCGCGTTCCTTCTGGAGCTGGAAGAACAGCTTCCGCCCGTGCCGCGTGGAGCCGAGGCGAACCATCCTGTAGTTGTCCATGAGGAAACGCAGGATCATGGCCCGGATCCAGTACTGGGCGTAGCTGGAGAAGCGGATGCCCCTGTACGGATCGTAGCGAGACAGCGCCTCGACCAGGCCCACGTTTCCTTCCTGGATGAGGTCGAGCACGTTCGACCACTGCCGGTGGTACTGGAACGCCAGCTTGACCACGAGGCGGAGGTTGGCCGTCACCAGTCGCTGAGCGGCCTCCGCATCTCCGTGCTCGGTGTACCGGATCGCCAGCTCCTTCTCCTCCTCTGGGTCGAGGAGTGGATAGCGACGCACCTCGGCGAGGTAATAGCCGAGGAGATCGCCCTTGCGGGCTGCGCTGGTCGCCGCATTGAGCTGAGGGACCAGTGGCTTCGTCGCGGAAGGAGCGGGAGCCTGCTCCACCACTTCGGCGTCGATCACTCCGGGCGTGAGGTCGGGGGTGCTGCTGTCTTGCGGGTCGTCGTTCACAGGAGGTCCTGGGGGCAGGCGGGTGCGCGCGGGCCCCAATGTGTACACGCGCTGCAGGAAGTCGAGCCCACCCCGTCCACATATCCGGCCAGCGCATGTCTGGGCGAGGTGTTCCGGTGCGTCGGGCGGCCCCCGTGTGCTCCCCTGGGGAAGGCGAGGACGTCGGCACCGCCGTGCTAATGTGGGGTCACCGAGGACCGCAGGAGAGACGAGTCACCTTGGAGAACGCGCGCATCCGCCTCCTGGGGCCGTGGCCCGGGTGGGGCGAGGACACCCACACCGCTGAGCTGTCGCTCGAGAACGGCAGCACCAGGGACGTGCTGGTGCGCCTGTGTGAGGCGTCGGCCGAAGCCAGCTCGACGCCTGAGGCCGATGCAGAACAGCTCAGTCGCCTGCGCAGCCCCTATGTCCTCCGGCTCCTCGAGATCCTCCCTGTCGCGGAGGGGACCATCGAGGTCTTCGAGCCCTTTTCAGGTGTGGCGGTCGACAAGGTGCTCGGGGTGCTCCGTGCGCGGGGACGTCTTCTTCCCGTGCGTGCTGCGGTGGAGCTGGCGTACGAGGTCTCCAGGGGGCTGGCGGCTGTCCAGGATCGGGCGAACGAGGAGGACGCGCGCGTGGCCCACCCAGGGCCGGTTCCCGGCATGGTGCTCGTCGACGGCGAAGGGCGGGTCAAGCTGAGTGGTTTCTGTGTGGTTCGGCCACAGCAGCCCCTTCCGCCTCTCCCCCAGGGCTACCGCTCTCCAGGAGAGACGACCGAGGCGGGCGATGTCTCTTACGCGCTAGGTGCCCTGATCGTGGAGCTGCTGAGTGGTGAGCGCCCCTCGGCCGGTTCGATGGAACCCAGTCGGCACGAGGCCTCCGTCCGACGGGCCCTGATTCGAGTGCTGGCCCGTGCGGGCGATGCGGCTCCCGAGGCGGTGGTTCAGCTGGTGCGCCGCTGTCTGGCTCGCGAGCCCAGTGACCGGCCAGGTCTGGACGAGGTCTCGGAAGCGCTCGGGCGCTTGGTGGACCGCCTCAAGAGCGCTCGACTTCGCACCTGGGCGCAAGGGGCCGTGCCGGGCATCTTGGAAGCCCTGTTGATCGAGCAGCCGATGATCGAGGAGCTCGACACCCAGCAGGTCGAGCCCCCGCTGTACCCACCGGTCGTCGCCCCCGCGCAGGTCATGGACGATCCCACCGCGCTGCCGCCAACCGCTGCCTTGCAGCCGCCCGCCAGGCCAGGGTCGGAGGATGTAGAGCTCGGCGGGTTGCCGGTGGGCATGGCGCCGGTACGTGCCGAGCGACCGCCCGTGGGTCATGTGGACACTGGTTCACAAATGCCGCCCTTGACGGAGATCCAGACCGAGAGCGAGTCCGGGGACTTGACCGAGGTGGTGGGCATCTTTCCAGAGTCGCCCACAGACGAGGACTGGGAGGCCGCGCCCACCATGGCCCTGGATGCTGACGCGGTGGACCATCTCCACCGTGCAGGTTCTCGCGGTGAAGACCCTGGCTCGGCAGGCTCCACCACAGCGGCTCAAGGCATCAGCGACGTCCGCTCGGCCCTGTCGGCTTCGATCACCGGGAGCGTGGACGAGGCGCCCCTGCCCGTGATGGGCGACGAAGGGGAGCCCGAGTACACCGAGCCCGTCTCGGTGAGCATCGATCCCATGAGCCAGGCGACGCCCGCCGAGGTCGGAGTTGCCATCGGTGGAGATGACGACTGGTACCCAGAGGATGAGCCGCTACCGCCCGCAGGTGGCCGTGTGTCTATGCCCGTGGTGCTGGGCGGGTTCGGCTTGCTGGCGATCGCGCTCGTGGTGGTGGCGGTGGGGCTCGGCATGCTGGGCTCCAACCAGCTGACCGGCCAAGGCGTCGCGGGAGCGGGCGGTTCAGGCGCCGTCGTTCCAGGCGCGAACGACGAGCCAGGAGGAGGCGCGTCCCAGCTTGTCCACGACGAGCCGCCCGACACGCCAGCGGAGCGAGGTGAAGAGCCCGATGAGCCCGGGATCGACGCGCCTCCCGTGGACGTCGCACCGACGCCGGACCCTGCACCAGCCACGACCCCCGAGCCGCCGTCTGAAAGCCCCTCCGGATCGGCGACTTCAGCTGCCTCGCACGCCACATCCGCGACGCCTGTGGCGACGCCCGTCGCGCCGGCAGCCAGTACCGATCCGGACCCCGTGACAGAGGTTGCGCCGGACCCGGACCCGGAGCCGGAGCCGGAGCCGGAGATCGTGGCCAGGATCGTGCCGACGGCGACACCTGAACCCGCGGAGGCCGCAGTGGAGGTTCCCGAGACGGAGGCCGAGGCTACGGGCGCTCGCGCTGCGGAGCCCGATTCCGCCACGGCGTCGGGGACTTCAGCTGCTGCCGAGCCTGCGGCTACCTCCTCCAGCCCGAGTGCTTTCCGGATCGAGTTTCGCTCGGAAAATCCCGATGTGGTGGGGCTGGAGGTGCGTTGTCACCGTGGGAGCGGGAGTGGCACTGACTCAGTGGTGATCCCTGATGCGGGGCCTGGCCCATGTAAGGTCACCGGGCGCACATCCGACACCCGCTTGATCGCCATGGTGACGGCCACCGAAGAACGAGTGTTCACCTGCTTTGCGGACGGCACACGCACCTGTCGCTGAGACGTCAGCACCGTGCTTGGTGCGCGCAGCGGTACACTGCGCCCCATCGGAACCGGAGGATTGGGATGAGTCGAGCAGCCTGGGTGCTGACTCTGTTGTTGGCATGCTCCGGCAACGAAGAAGTCGTGAAGCCCGAGCCGACCCCACCATCGAATGCGGCTCCCTCAAACGCAGAGGGGAAGGCGGATTCTGAGGCAGATCAACCGGAGGTCGAGGCGGCGCCCGACCCTGCCGAGCAGCTCCGTGCTGCGGTGCTCGGCGGCAGTGAGGGGAGCCTCGCCCAGGTCCAGGAGCAATTGGCTGCGGCCCCGACTGAAGATGGTCTCTGGCGCATGCTGGCGTACGCGGCGTCGGATGCGCCACGAGAAGCCTACGACCAGCTCGACGCTGGCGCCGCCATCGGCGGTCGGGTGGGCCCACACCACATCCTACGGGCAGAGCTGGCCTTGGCATCGGGTCTGCCAGCCGAAGCACTCAAGAGTGCACAGTCGGCGGCCTCCGAGGCTTCTGATGAGGCGATTGCCCTGACGGCCCTTGCGGTGAAGGCTGGCGCTGAAGCACCTGCTATGGCCGATCCTCCCTCGCCCTCAGACAGGCTCGTCTCCTATGTGGTGGCAACACGCTCCCGGGACGCGCAGAGCCACGCTGAAGAGGCCCGTCAGGTTGCAGGTTGGCGGGCGTCGCTCGCCCGGGCTGAGGCGGATGAGGCTCGTGGTGACCTCGATCTTGCCTTTGCGGAGTATGCGACCGCTGCCGAAGGTACAGATCCCCGTGCCGTCGTGGCCGGCAACATTGGCCGGGCTCGCCTGTCCATGACCGGAAAGTTGAGGGTGGATCCGGCTCCGACGCCGGCCAACGTCCACTTCTGGGCTGCCACTGCTGCCCGGACTGCCGCCGAAGACGGTGACGGTGTGGGGGCGCTCGAGGCTCAAGCCCTTGCCGTGGCTGCTGCTACCTCGATGTTCAATGTCGACGAGAGCCTCACGCTCGCCTCTGAGCTCGCGTCCTTCCTCCTCACGGAGAGCTCTGGCGACCGGGCGGCCGAGCTTCATCTCGCCCACGCACGCGCCGCCGAGGCGGCCGGGCACCCGTCTCTTGCTGGACCCGCTGGGCGCGCTGCCATGGCCGCAGCAGCAGACGCCAGCCTCGCGTCGCAGGGCGCATGGATTGCCGGTCGCGCCGCGTACGAGCTGGGTGTCCCGGACGACATTCGCGAGGCCCGAGGCAAGGCAACGGGGGCTCATGCAGATGCCCTCGACGGCTTGCTCATGATCTCCGAAGGCAAGGTCGTCCTCGGTCTCGCAGCGCTGCCTTCGAGTGGGCTGACCGATCGGGAGAGCGCCTTCCTGTACATGGAGGCTGCCCAGTACGACCGCGCCAGCGCGGCGGGGTGGGCCAAGGTCGCCGTCCAGGCTGCCGATCGCTCCGGCGATGCCGTGTTGAGGGTGCAGACGCGCCTCGCTCTCGAGGAGGCGCTTCGTGTCGCGGGTTCCTCTCGTGACGCGCGCGTGCGCTCGGAGCTCCTCGGCTTGGCTCCAGCAGGGGAAGCCGGGGCGGGTCTTCGCGCCGAGGTCGGTGCGCGGGCTGCGCTCGCGGGTCAGAGCGCCGACATCCCCGTCGTAGCGGGAGGCCCCCAGGGCTCCTGGGCGGGCACCGGTGGCGAGGGCCCCTGGCATGACAGGGTCAGCCCCTTCCTGAAGGCGTGGGCCTCTGGCGATGGGGATGGCGCTGCCAGTGGAATGGCCGGCATCGCGTTGCATCGACAGGGTCTGCTCCGCACGAGCTCCGTGCTCGACGGATCGGCTGGTATGCCGGTGGCCGCTACCCTCGAAGCCATTGGAGAGACCCAAGAAGAGCGCGAGCTTCGTCTGGTCCTCGCCGCGCACGAGCTTCACCATCGCTGGTCAGCCCACCGGGCCGATCTGGCCGTGGGGGTAGACGTCTCCGCGGGTCTTCCAGAGGACGACCGCACCGCTCTACTCGGCGCCGCTGCGCGGCTGCGGGCGACCGTGGGTCAGCACCTTGCCGGTGGCGGACCATGGCCTGTCGAGGACGTGGCCGCATACGAGAAGGCCGAGGAAGCTGCGGGCGCAACGCAGTCCTTTGGTCGCACCTTGCCGGCCCCTGCGCCCAGCCTCGAAGAGCTGCGGTCGAGCCTCTCGGGTGCGGTACTGCTGAGCTACGCCGCACGCGGCACCCGCATCGAGGGACTGGTCTTGAGCCCCTCGGGGGGCTCGAGACGCTATCTGGGCGACGAAGAGAAGATCCTCGGCTGGGCCTCCGGTCACTTCGATGCCATGCAAGGCTCGGCAGACGCGAAGGGTCGGGCCTCACACGTCGACGGCGACCGCCTCCGGGCCACACTCGTCGATCCCTTCACAGATGTCCTCTCTGGCTATGGCCGCTACCAAGTGGTCGCCCCGGACGGGTTGCTCGCGTTCCCGTTCACGACCTTCCCGGAGCAGGCCAATGGTCTGCGCTGGTTGGCGGATATTCGTACGGTCGCAGTGGCCTCTCGCCTTCGGGATCTGTCTCCCCCAATCCACGAAATCTCTTCTTACAAGCCAGACTTCCTCGCCGTGGGTGAGCCTGTGTCCGCTGCGACTGGTGGGGCAGGTGGCTCTGCGGACGCGGCAGCTGCGCCCGAACCCGATGCCGGCACCGAGGGCGAAGGCGAAGGCGCCGCAGCTGGTGAGCCCGCAGCGGAAGAGGCCGCTCCGCCAGAGGCCAAGAACGAGAAGGCTCCGGCGGAGGGCGGTAGCTACTCTGCTCCCAAGCCACGCAAGCTGCCTCGTACGCTGTCGTCGGCCGCACGCCACTTCGGCTCTGACTTCCGAGAGGTCCTCATGGGCCAGCACGCGGAAGCCTGGCGATACCGGAAGCGGGCGCCTCGAGCCCGGTACCTCTACATCGTCAACGTGCCCATGAGCGACGACGGTGGGTTTGTGCTGGCAGACGAGGACTTGAGCATCAACGAGCTCCGGACCACGCCTCTGGCGGCCGAGCTGGTGGTCATCGCTGCCAATGCCCCGCCGGCTATCCAGGCCGCGCGCGCTCGGGCGATGATGGATGCTGGGGCCGCGGCAGTCATCGTGTGGGGCTGGGCCGTCCCCGAGATGCAAATCAACCGCGTCGTAGATGCCTTCTTCGAGGCCGTCAACCGCGACCGGGCACCCGCTCGGGCTCTGGGAGACGCTCGGCAGGCATTGTTGACGGAGTCTATGGGTGGCGAAGACCCTGATGATCCCGCGGTGTGGGGCGCAGCCGTCCTGTTCGGGAGCCCCTGAGGGGTCCCCGGGGAGAGCGTCTCGCTGATCCTCCTGCTGGTCGGGGTCACACTGGCCCGTGCACCCGCCCTGCTGGGTCCAGACGGGGCGCTTTGGCTGGGGCCCTTGGCGTCCGAGTCACTGGCTGAGCTCGACGCTGGTGGGGCTCCTGAGCTCAGTGTCGACCCTGCCTCAGGTGAGCTTTCCTGGGACCGTGGGTCGCGCACAACCGCCACCTTGCTGGACGACGATGGACGGCTCGTGGCCCTCCTGCTGGCCAACGGTGCCCGGGTCGATGTGGACTGGACCGCCGATGGCAGGGTCGACAGCATTCGGGGGCCTGGACACAGCCGCTGGGACTTCGCGTGGACCCAGAGCGGGGTCGAGGCGCGGGACGGCGCAGGCGGTCGCTGGACGGTCGACCGTCAGCTCGACATCGATGGGGAGGTCGAGCGTGTCGAGGTGATCGACGCTCTCGGTCGTCGAGCAAGGAGCTGGTGGTCCACCGCAGATGGTGGGCTCCTTGGCTTCGAGGACCCCACCGGGCGGCGCGGACACTTTGAGCGGCACGCCACCGGCTGGGAGCTCGTTGACACTGCAGGAGTGAGCTGGCGCTACGACCGCGACCCGGACGGCGCCACCTTGGTGGATGGAGCGGCGCGACACTGGCGTTGGACTCTCGATGGGGAGGGCCGGCCGGTGGGGCTGTTGGACCCCTCGGGGCGTCGCACGCGGTGGTCCTGGGACGTGGATGGCAACGTGACCGAGATCTCCCGCGCGGGCGCGGTATGGCGGTTCGACCGCAACGAGGACGGTGCGGTCGTGGAGGTCTCGGACCCCTCGGGCGCAGTCACCCAAGTGAGTCGAGGCGCGGGCGGCCGGGTGCTCTCGGTGAGTGATCCCGAGGGCGACACGCTGCACGCGGACACGGACGCGGAGGGGAGGGTGCGTGCAGTCCTGAGCCGGGGCGGTGCCAGCTGGGCCATGGGCTACGATCTGGTCGGACGGCTCGACCGCCTCGTCGACCCCGATGATCGCACATTGCTCTTGGACAGAGATGCGGACGGGCGCCTGCGGCGCATCCGAGACAGTGCCTTTGGGAC
>JAERSX010000784.1 GCA_016845285.1 Deltaproteobacteria bacterium
TTTCCGTACCGTCTTCTCCGGCACAGAGCCTGCCACCTGTGGCACGTCCTGAGGCTGGGGCAAGCCTGGCAGGAAGCCGTCGAGCTTGAAGCGCTTGCGGAAGCGCGTCCGCACCTCAGGGGTGAGCCGCCGGTCACCCGCGCTCATGCCGTAGACCACAATCACCTTGTCGGTGCAGGACTCGAGCGCCCTCACCTGCAGCGCCAGGTCCAGACCATGGCCGTCCGCCTGCGGCAGGCTCAACAGGATGATGTCTGGTTCATCGGCCGCGATGCGCTCGAGAGCTCCGGCGGGAGCACGCGCGGTGATCACCTCGAAGCGAGAGCGGAAGGATTGCCCGACACGGTCGCGTCGGGCCTTGTTCGGATCGACGATCAACACCACGCACTGCCGCATGGGAACCTCGTTGTCTTGGTGTGATCTATGGATACCACGTGGCGAGGTCGACTCCGGTGGGTCGCGAGGTGCAGCGCGATAGGGCGGGGCCAGCCAGGGAGGCGCGATGAGCGATGGCCCCGCAGATCCCCGAATCGCCGAGATCCATCACGCCCTGGAGAGCGGGCGCATCGCCGCGGCCTCCGCCGGCGCTCGCCAGCTGCTCCAAGACGCCGAGACCGACGAGCTGCGCCTCAAGGCCCACGCCCTCGCAGGCATGTGCTGCTTCCACCTGGGCGAGTACGCACCTGCCGCCACCCACTTCGCGGCAACCGCAGAGGGGCTGCCCAGTCGGCCAGCCTGGTTTCGGGTGGCCCTCGCACGCACCTTGTCCGGCGCGGCCGACGCCGGGGCAGAAGCATTCGCCAAGGCGGTGGCGGCAGACGGTGAGGACGCCGTGAGCCGCGAGCTCACCGTGCCCTTCATGCGCTTCGACTATGCAGGCGCCTTGTTGAGCGCGGGCGAGCTCGACCGGGCCCTCGTCCAGCTCAGCCGCATCGAGCGCCTGTACCCCTCTCTGCCCAGCACGGAAGATGCGGTGGTCCTCCAGGCGGGAGTGCCGGCGCTGTCCCACTTCGTCAACCTGCTCCTCGAGGTCTTCGAGCGACGGGGGAGCAAGACCGAGGCCAAGCGCTGGGCCCGACAATTCGCACGAACCATCGACGATCACGGCCGCAAGGTGGTCACCGAGGTCGGCGCCCGCCGCCTCGCGCTGCGTGATGTGAAGCGAGGCGGACCAGCGCGATAGACGCCGTCCTGCCGCAGGAGTTCCCATGCCCGAGATCCACTACGACAACGTGGCCCCACTCGTCGCCCAGTCCAGCCTGAGCGGCCGCATGCTCACGGTCGTCTTCCGCTGCCCGGTGCAGAGCACCCAGGTCACCGCCCGTGCACCGATCCAAGCGCAGCAGCAGACCGCTCAGAAGAACCAGATGTCGAACATGGTCCAGCGTACGGTCATGAACGAGCTGCGGTGGGGGCTGAGCCGTACCTTGCGCTCAGCGCTCGGCGGCGGCGTCGCCGGACGCATGGCCAGCCAGGTCGCCTACACCGCCATGGACTCCGCCACACGCCAGCAGAGCCAGAAGGCGTCCCAGCCGAGCGCCGCCGATCAGCAGGTGGCCATCGTCGAGGCCTTCCACCAGGTCGCCGATCAGTTCGTGTGGGACGGGCAGCGCTGGATCGGGGCAGGAGCCGCGGGCGAGACCATGTCCCCCTTCCTGCTGCAGCTGCGCCAGGCCCCCATGCAGCATCCCTACGACCGACTCACGGCCTGCCGTATGCTCGTCGAGATCGCCGCGGCCGACGGGGAGCTCGCCCGAGAGGAAGAGGCCTTGCTCGTCGAGTTCCTCGACGCCGAGAGCGGAGGCGTGCGAGAGCTCGCACAGCGTCCGCCGCTGACCTCGGCCGAGCTGGGCCAGACCAGCACCGGCGCCGTCCGCCAGACCATGCTGATGATCGCCTGGGTGCTGGCGCTCAGCGACGAGTCCTTCGAGGCCGCAGAGCAGCAGAAGCTCACCCACTTCGCCCAGGGACTCGGCCTGCGCGGCGCCCAGGAACAGGCCGCCACCGACGCCGCCCGCGGTCATGTCCTCGACCAGGCCATGGAGCGCCTCTTCGTCTTCGGCCAACACACCGCCGAGGCCCGCCAGCGCCTCTACGACATGGCCCGCAACCTGGGCATCGACGACGGCGCCACCCAGACCCTCGAGGCCCGCTTCCTCCGCCGCCAGGGCATGTGAGCGGCAGCCTGGAGACCGAGCGGCGGCGCCACCACAGCGGCTCACGCAGTGAGTCGCGAGGACGGCGCCACAGCGAGGGCGAAGGGACCCGCGACCCAGAGGTACCCTGAGCGAGCCGCCCTACTTCAGCTTGGTCTTGGCTTCCTTGGCCGCCTTGCTCTTGGGCCAGAGCCGCACCACGTCCTCGTAGAACAGACGAGCACTGTCGCCCTGCCCTTGAGCGTCGAAGCACTCCCCCTGCCGGAGCATGGCCCAGGCTGCCCAGGGCGTGTCCTTGAAGCCGTCGATGACCTCCTGGAAACGGAGGACCGCCGACTGGTAGCTCTCGGCGTTGAAGTGGGCCTCGGCCCGCCGATACGTGGCCTCGGCCGCGCGCTTGTGGTCGGGGTGGAGCTCGAGGAAGCGGTTGAGCACCGCGATGGCCGCCTTGTTCCGCCCCGCCGCGAGGTGCCCCTCCGCCAGGGTGATCAGATCGTCGGCGACCTCGGTACTCACGGGCTCGTCAGGGGGAGCCTCCTCCGGCTCCCCACCGTCTGCATCCGCGGTGTCGGTGGCCGTATCGCCCTCGCCCTCTGCCTCACCATCAGCCGCAGCCTCCGCGAGCTCGTCGGCGGTGGGCGGAGGAGGGGGCTCGAGTCCCATGACCGCCTCGAGCTGGGTGGCCCTGGTCTCCAGCCAGGTCAGCCGGAACGTGGCGTCTTCGTCGCGGGTAAAGCCGTCGAGGGTGAGCTGATCACTCTCGTGCTGGAGCACCTCCAGATCCCCGCGAAGCCGGGCCACCTCCTGGCGAAGCTGGTCGAGGGTCTCCATTCGCAGGATCTCCTCCTGCCCCCGGTCGCGGGTGAGTTCCTCGAGCTGCGCCACGCGGCCGTCGAGGCTGTCGAAGCCCGCCTCCACGTTCTTGATGCGGGCGCTGTGGACGGCCAGCTCGCGGTGGAGCCCGGCCGTAGCG
>JAERSX010000785.1 GCA_016845285.1 Deltaproteobacteria bacterium
GGGTCCGTCCACGGGCTCGCAGAGGCAGTACTCATCGCCCACATCGATGCCGGTGATCTCGTCCTCGTCGAGCTGCACCGCCCCCGAGCAGCTGCCGTCCTCGCGGGCTGGGAGGCAGTAGACGTCTGAGCAGCAGTCCGCCGAGATGCCGTCGGGGTCTTCGACACAGTCGGGGTAGTCCAGGTCGGGCAGGGCCGGCAGGCTCCACTCGCCCGAGTCGTCCTCCTCGACCACCGGGTAGTCGAGGTCCTTGTCGCCGCAGCCACCGAGGAGGAGGAACGAGGCGGCGGCGAGAGAGATCGACGAGAAGACAGAGCGGCTCATGGGGTCAGCTTGCCACGTGATCGGGGCTGTCGGACGCGTCGGAGCTGGGAGTGGCCCTGATCGAGGACAGGTGGGGGCCCGTGAGCTCGGGTGGGACATGCATGCCCCAGCGGGGCTCCAGGTCCCCTGGGGCGGCGATGCCCCACATCGCCGAAAACATAGGTTCTATGGTTGCCCGAATGTTGGCACGGGGGTTGCAAATACGTGTGGCAACGGGCGAACCGCTCGTTGAGGACACCAAGCATCGGGTCGATCTTGGTGAACCGCTTCATCGCAATCGTGTGGTGACGGCAGCTATCGGTGCCAGCTGGGTCTGGAGACGGACCGTCCTCAACGAAGGCCAGCTCGAAACAGCCCCGCCAGGGTGGTCCTGGCGGGGCTTTTCCGTGCGCTCGCCCCACCGGTAGCGTCGCCGCTCTCAGCCCTCGCTCTGGGGCCGGAGTGTCCCGCTGGGATCTGCATGCCCGTGGGGCACGCAGATCCCGCACCCCCGATGATCCCGATGATCACGGGGTCGACGATCTGGCACGGGCCATGCATTGACTCCCAGTGACGGGCGCGTTGCCTGTCTGGGACACCAGGCTTCGGGTCGAACCTGGTGAACCGCGCTTCGCAATGATGCGTTGCCGGCAGCTATCGGTGCCAGCTGGGTCTGGAGACGGACCTCCCCGACGACGACGACATCCCGCACAGCCCCGCCAGGGTAGTCCTGGCGGGGTCGCTCCTTTTTGGGGGTATCTGGGCTGCGAGCGGGGCCTGCGAGCGCCTCGCGACGTCCGTTGACTTGACTTCCCGAGCGGGGTCAATAGGCGAGGCGCCGTCTGCGTGGGCCTGTTGGCCCCGCCCTGTCGGGCTGGCCGCTTCCAGTCCTTCCTCGCGCGGAGTCATCGCCCATGATCGAGGTGCGCAACCTGAGTCGGTACTACGGCGACCATCGCGCTGTAGACGACGTCAGCTTTTCCATCGAAGACAGCCAGGTCATCGGCTTCCTCGGGCTGAACGGCGCTGGCAAGTCCACGACACTCAAGGTGCTGGCCGGCCTGCTGTCGCCATCGGCCGGCACCGTCACCATCGACGGTGTCGACATGGAAGGTCACGACGTGAGCTTCCGTCGACGCATCGGCTATCTGCCGGAGACGCCGCCGCTCTACGACGAGATGACCGTCACCGAGTTCCTCAACTTCACGGGCTCGCTGCGGGGCATGGGCTCCGCAGATCTGAAGCGCCGCATCCCCGAGGTGGTGACCCAGTGCCAGCTGGGTGGCCAGGAAGGGCGCGTCATCAGCGAGCTCAGCCACGGCTACCGCAAGCGTGTCGGCATCGCCCAGGCCATCATCCACAGCCCCAAGCTCATCATCCTCGACGAGCCCATCAGCGGCCTGGACCCCATCCAGATCGTGGACATGCGGAAGGTCATTCGCGGCCTCGCCGAGGGTGCCACGGTGCTCGTGAGCAGCCACAACCTCCCCGAGATCGAGCAGACCTGCGACCGGGTGCTGGTGCTCAAGGACGGCGCGCTCGTCGCCGACGATGCGCCGGGAGCTCTCGCCGCTCGCCTCAACACCGGGCTCAGCATCGAGCTGACCCTGACCGGCACCGGTGAGGCTGTCACAGCCGCGCTGGCTGGTGTCGAAGAGCTCGAGCGCACCGAGATCCTCCGCGATCACGGCGATCGGGTCGTGGTCCGCATCGACATGGTGCGCGACGTACGCGAGACCGTCGTCCAGACCATCGTGGGAGCGGGCCTCGGCCTGCGACGCCTCGAAGACGCCAAGGACGAGCTCGAGGAGATCTTCATCGACCTGAACCAGGGAGACGCGGCATGAAGCCCGTCCTGCTGCTGGCTCGACGTGAGCTGGCGACCTTCCTCAACACCTGGTGGGGCTGGGCCATCTTGGCGATGGTGCTGCTCATCGACGGCTTGCTCTTCAACGCCTTCGCCATGGGCAGCTCTCCGCGCTTCAGCGCGGACGTGTTGGAGGACTTCTTCTACTTCTCCAGCGGCACCACCATGATCGCCGGTGTGCTGCTGACCATGCGTCTGCTCGCCGAGGAGCGCCAGGCCGGCACCATCGTGCTGCTCCAGACGGCACCCATCAGCGAAGGCCAGGTCGTCCTCGGCAAGTTCCTCGGCGCGATGGGCTTCCTGTTCATCATCACGCTGCTCACCATCTACATGCCCATCCTCATCCAGGTGAACGGCAAGGTGAGCTGGGGTCAGATCGGCGCTGGCTACCTGGGGCTGTTGTGCCTCGGCGGGTCGGCCGTGGCCATCGGTACCTTCGGCTCGGCGGTCTCGAAGAACCAGCTGCTGGCTGCGGTCATCGGCGGCACGGTGCTGGTGCTCATGCTGCTGGGCTGGCTGCTCGCCCGCATCACCGAGCCCCCCATCAGTGAGGTCCTGAGCTACTCCGCGCTCTTCGACCGGCACTTCCAGCCCTTCATGCGGGGCCGCATCAACTCCGAGAGCCTGATCCTCTATGGCTCCGTGATCTTCGGCTTCCTCTTGCTGTCAACCCGCGTCCTTCAGGCCCGGAGGCTCCAGTGAGACTGACCGGCATCCTCTACCTGCTGGGCATGGCCCTGGTCTTCCTCGGCGAGCGCGTCATCGGCGGAGCAGATCCGCTGCGCTGGACCCTGGTCGGCACCGGCCTCCTCGCGGTCGTCGCCTGCTTCGCGCTGTACGTCCGTGGCATGGGCAACGCGGAGACCAACCAGAAGCCCGCGTGGCGTCTGGGCATGATCTACGCCCTCGTCGGCGTGGTCGCTCTGGCTGTCTACGCGCTCCAGTCCGACACGGTCGTCGAGGCGCTCGCCTTCGCCGAGGACGACGCGGAACGTCGCTACACCACGGTCATCTCGGCGCTGTGGCCCATTCTGTGGCTGGCGGGGACGCTCCCGCTGCTCGCCATCGACCGCGCCCTGTCGGTGGCCCCCAAGGCCGCGGTCCCGAGCCGCGTCTCGCTCCAGGCGCTCGGCGCCCTGGGCTTCGCCTTCGCCCTCGCGTTCCTCTTCCCGCTCAACTTCCTCGGCTCCGAGACCAACGAGCGGTGGGACCTCGGCTACTTCAAGACCGCCCAGGCCGGCACCAGCACGGTGGCCCTCATCGACGGTCTCGACGAGCCCATGGCGGCCTACGCCTTCTTCCCGGTCAGCTCGGACGTCACCGCAGAGGTGCGCACCTACCTCGACCCCTTGGATCGCGGTCAGCTCACCGTCGAGTATGTCGATCACGCGCTGGAGCCTGAGCTCGCCAAGGAGCTCAAGGTTCGCGACAACGGCTACATCGCGCTCGTGCGCGGCGAGGGAGAAGACCAGCAGGTCGAGCGCATCAAGGTGGGCTCGGACTTCGACAGCGCCAGGCGCACGCTCAAGAAGCTCGACCAGGAGTTCCGCAAGAGCTTGCTCAAGATCGCCCGAGGCAAGAAGGTCGCCTACGTGACTGTGGGCCACGGCGAGCTCTACTGGAAGGGCGGTGAGCTGCCCGACGACAAGATCAACAACCTCAAGAAGGTGCTGCGGGCACTCAACTACAAGGTGCAGGAGCTCGGTCTCACCGAGGGCCTCGCCAGCCAGGTGCCCGAAGACGCCGACCTCGTGATGGTGCTCGGGCCCAAGTCCGACTTCCAGCCCGAGGAGCTGGCCAGCCTGGACGAATACCGCGCCGCTGGCGGTGCCCTGCTGGTGGCCCTCGAGCCGGACGGTCCCGATCTCGCCGCGCTCCTCGGCCCGCTCGGCGTGTCTGCCGACACCACGCGCACCCTGGCCCACGCCACCCAGTACATCCCGCGCACCAACCGCGTCAGCGACCGCACCAACCTCGTCACCAACAAGTACGGCACCCACGAGTCGGTCACCACGCTCTCGCGCAACAGCCGCATGCTGGTCACCATCCTCGCCGGCGCTGCGGTGCTCGAGGAGGACGGCGATGGCCTGGCAGCCGGCGCCAAGACGACGGTCACCATCCGCAGCCTGACCGAGACCTTCGCCGACGAAGACGGCGATCTGCAGCACGACAAGAGCGCCGGCGAGCTGACCAAGACGTTCAGCCTGGCCATCGCCTCGGAAGGTCCGGCGCCCGACGGAAAGCCCACCCTCGACGCCGACGGCAACGAGGTGGCTGCGGAGTTCCGGGCCGTCGTCATCAGCGACGCCACCTGGGCCAGCGACGCCGCTCTGGCCCTCGACCCGCAGAAGGGCAACTTCCAGCTGCTCATGGACAGCCTCGCATGGCTCGGCCGCGAGGACGGGCTGGCCGGCACGGTCAACAGCGAGGAAGACGTCAAGATCGAGCACACCAAGGAGGGCCAGGGCATCTGGTTCTACGGCACCACCTTCGCCCTGCCCTTCTTCTTCCTGCTGGGCGGCGTGGGCCGCATCCGCATGCGCCGCCGGCGCGGGAGTCAGGCATGAATCCCATGAAGCGCTCTGTCGCTATCTACGCTGGGCTGCTCGTCCTCTCGCTGGGCGCCGCTTGGGTGAAGTGGACCGCCGAGCCCGAGCCCGAGCTCGACGGCAAGGTGGTCATGCTCCAGGGTGATGTCGAGGACATCGAGAAGATCGAGTGGAAGACCGAGAACGACGAGGCGCTCCTGGAGATGCGCAGCGACGACCTGGGCGCCTTCACCTGGGTCACCTACACCCGCTACGACATCGTCGAGGGCGGTCACGGCGACGATGACGGCCACAGCGACGATGACGGCCACGGTCATGGCGGTCCCGACAAGCCCGACGTCAACCCGGACGGTGTCGAAGAGGGGCCCTCGGCTCCTGGCGAAGACGCCGACGTCGAGGGTGCCGAGGGTGCCGAGGGTGCCGAGGAGGAAGGCTCCGAGGAGGCCGAAGAGGCCGAGCCCGAGACGCCACCCGAGCGCACCGCCACGATCACCCAGTTCAAGGCCGGCGAGAACGGTGAGAAGCTGCTGACCTCGCTGTCGCCGCTCATCGCCCTGCGCAAGCTCGATGCCATCCCCGAGGACAAGCGCGAGACCGTGGGCCTCGACAACCCCATGGACTCTCTGGTCATCACCCGCAAGGGACGCACCGCGACCCTCGAGCTGGGCGGTGAGGTCTACGGCACGCGCGACCGCTACGTTCGCCACGTCGAGTCCGGCGATGTCTACCTCGTGGACGACGAGGTGCTTCGTCCGCTGAAGTACGCCCGCACCCGCCTCCCCGATCGCACGCTGTTCGCCTCGGCCAAGGCCGACATCGTCTCGGCGAGCATCGTGGCGCCCGATGGCACCACCCTCGAGGTGGACCAGCAGAACGCTCAGGATGCCAGCAAGGCTGCCTTCGTTCGGGCCAGTGCGCCCGACGAAGCAGACGAGCAGCTCCAGACTTGGATGGACAAGGCGCTGAAGCTCAAGGGCAGCAAGTACGCCGACCCCGACGATCTTCCCGCCGAGCTCGAGGTGCGCTTCAGCATCGCCTTCACCGGAAAGGACGACAGCCGCGACACCTTCGAGGTGCTGCAGGCAGGAGAGGACGGCGACTGGTACGGCCGCAGCGGCCACACCCGCGGACTCCTGAAGCTGCTCAGCGGCCCCACGAGCGCCTTGGCCGACGACGTGGAGAGCCTGGTCGTCGAGTGAGGACGGGCTCGCCGCCGAGCTAGTCGGTGAGCTGCACCACCACGACGGTGACGTTGTCCTCGGTGCCGTTGACCAGCGCCTGCTGCACGAGCTCTTCGGCGAGCTCGTCGGGCTGCGTCCGGTTGATGATGGCCTCGAGGGCTCGATCGTCGAGGGGGTCGGTCAGGCCATCGCTGCAGAGCACGAAGAGGTCGCCGGGCTGCACCTTCAGGGTGCTGGTGTCGGGTTCGACGGAGCCGTGACAGCCCACCGACTGGGTCAGCATGTTCTTGTGGGGCACGATGCGGGCCAGCTCGGGGGTGAGACGCCCAGCGTCGATCTCCTGCTGAACCACGGTGTGGTCGCGGGTCAGGCGCTTGATGAGGCCGCCGCGCTGCAGGTAGATACGGCTGTCGCCCACGTGTCCCAGGTAGGCGACGCGCTCCTCGATGATGAGCGCCACGAGGGTGGTGCCCATGCCCGAGTGGATGGGGTTCTGCATGGCCTCGCGACGGATGCGCATGCTCGCCTGGTTCATGGCGTAGCGCATGCGCTCGAGCACCATCTCGGCGGGCTCCGCGAGGGAGGCCTCGAGGCGCGTCTCTTCGGGGTCCTCGATCTCGAGGAGCACCTCCGACACCGTGTCGACCGCGATGGCAGCGGCCACCTCGCCCGAGGCGTGACCACCCATGCCGTCGGCCACCAGGAACACACCGGCCTCGACGTCCACCATGAAGGCGTCCTCGTTGGACTCCCGCACCGGTCCTGGGTCGGTCCGTGCGGATGCTTCCAGTCTCATCGGGACCCCGCCCTCTGCCTGTTCATGGGCCTCGTCTGGCCCGTCAGCCCGGTCTCGGGCCTTGGCAGCTGCGGTCGGGACTATAGCGTAGGGTCCCGACCGTGAGTACATTCACGGGCCTTTCACGTAGGTGGCCCGAAGACTCGGCCTGACTTGCATGACGGAGGCTGTCCTGGACGAGATCCCGAAAGCCGGTGCCCGCATCGGACCGTGGGTGGTGCGGGGGCAGCTGGGACGCGGCGGCATGGCGGTGGTCCTCGACGTGGAGCACGTCGAGGACGGTCAGCGACGCGCCCTGAAGCTTGCGCTCAGCGGCGGCCGAGAGGAGGAGATGAAGCGCCGCTTTCAGCGGGAGTACCGTGTGCTCTCCGGGCTGAAGCATCCCGGCGTGCTCCAGGTCCACAGCTGGGACAGCCACGAGGGTCGGCCCTACTTCGTCATGGAGCGCCTCGACGGACGCGAGCTCCGCGACGAGCTGGAGCTCTGGCAGAGCCTGCCCCCCGCCGAGCGCTTTCGGCGGGCCGAGGAAGTGCTCGTACGCCTCGCGCGCTCCATGCAGTACATCCACGAGCGTGGCTGGGTGCACCGCGACGTCTCTCCGTCCAACATCATGATGCTCGCCGACGGCGGCGTGAAGCTCATGGACTTCGGGGTGGTCAAGGAGCCCGGTGCAGAGCTCACACGGGTGGGTGAGGTGGTGGGTACGGTCGCCTGGATCGCGCCCGAGCAGATCCAGGGCACGCTCGTGGATGCCCGAGCCGACCTCTACTCCCTCGGGGCCGTGCTCTACCTGATGCTGACGGGGCGGCGCCCCTTCAATGCCCGCTCGCTCGCTGGGTATCTCGACAAACACCTGCACCGTCCCCCGCGGCCTCCCCGAGAGCTGGCGCCCACCCTTCCAGAGCATCTCGACCGCGTCTGCATGCGCCTCCTGGAGAAGGCTCCCGCCGACCGCTACGCCT
>JAERSX010000786.1 GCA_016845285.1 Deltaproteobacteria bacterium
CATGAGCGGTCGTGCGCGTGTTCGGGGCGAAGAGGAGTTCATGCACCTTGCATCCGAACTGGGGGAGCATCTGACGCTCACCCGGACGTGTACCCAGGATGATGGTGATGTTCTGGCGAATGTTCTCCTCGAACTCCGACATCGCGACCTTGCCGGACGCGGGATCGAAGTGGAAAGGAAACGCGAGCCCCCGTCCGAGGAACTCTTTTCGGATCGCCATGGGAACCGTCTCTGACTGAGGGCAGACCGGTGGCGCAAGTGCCACAGGCCCGCAAGACTACCGCTTTCTCAACGCTTGGGCAGGGCCCGGGATCACGATCCCATCGTGTTCGAGCAGAAGGTGATCTCGGTGGTGTAGCCAGAACGGTTGCTGATGCTGTGCCGGGTGGCCATGACGGCGAATTTCCCGTTGCAGCCTTCGCTCAGACCTTCGAACTCCACCATGCCCCCAGCGCGGACCGTGTCCTTGCCGGAGATCGAGCAACTGCCGTGGCAGAACTGGCGCGCGAGGCGCTCCATCTCCGACTTGGCCACCGCATCGGCCATCTCCTGGGAGCTCACGGGCACATCGGTGATGTACGCGGTGGAGTCACCGAACTTGCTCGCCATTTCAGCGCCGATCTCGCCACCACCGATCTTGGTGACATCGCCCGCGGCGCATTGACCCACGATCTCGCACTTCTTGGTGATGTCCCAGCCCCGGACCACGACCTTCTGCACCATGTCGGAGGTGTTGAAGCTCATGCGCATGCTGCGGAGGTTCTCGCCCATCTTGATGGACTCGGACTGCCCCTCGAAGCTGGCCTTCTTGAAGAGCAGCTTGTCGCCTTCGGCGCGCAGCACGAAGTTGTTCCGTGCAGCGAGGCGCTTGAGGAAGGCCAGGTTGCTCTCGTTGCGCTGCAAGATGTAGGGAAGCGTGGTCTCGGTGTCGTCGGCGTCCACCGACAGGCCGCACTTGGCGCCCACCTCCTGGGCCACGTCCGAGTCCTTCTTGTCGTTCCAGAAGTTCGTCTCGCGCCCACGGCCGAGGCGATGACTCTTGTCGAGGCATCGAAGGGTGATGCTGGACTGGCCCTCGACCTGGAAGCCAGGCTCCAGAGAGGTGACCTCCCCCTTGAAGACGGCGTCAGCACCATCTCCCATCTTGACCTCGACCTCGTCGCCGATCTTGAAGCCCCATGATGGCTGCTCTTCGGCGCCGCCCACGCGGATCGTGGCGTGGTTCGCCAGCTCCATGTGGTCTTCCACCACGAGGTTCAGCAGGCCATCGGCCTTCGGTCCTTTGAACGTGGTACCGCCCACCGTCACTTCGTATGGGCTGGCAGAGCTCTTTCCGCTGCTACTCACAGGTCCCTCCAGACGGGCTCAGCTCGAGGGGATGGCCAGAACGTCGCCGGCCTCGATGCTCAATGGGTCGTCGATGTCGTTGGCTTCTGCGATGCCACGCCAGGTCGAGTCGTTGGCCAGGGCCACAGCGGTGATGGTCTCACCCGCCGAGATCTGCGCCAGCGTCACCACCGCAGAGTCGAAGCCACCGGAACCGGTGCCGTCGTCGTAGTCCTCGGCCTTCCACTCCTTCATCTTCACGGTGACGTTGGCCCGCAGGGCCTTGCCGCTCGAAGAGAACATGGTGTAGGTCGCGTTGATCGCCTCGATGACACCCAGCAGCTCGAAGGTTCGCCAGGTGAACCACACCTTGTGGGGCCGCTTCTTCTCCAGCTCCCCAGCCTCGCCACAAGGGGGCGCCACTTCAGGGTTGGTCAGCTTGAGCAGCTTGTTGACCCACGCCGTGCGGACGTCCGCACCATTGTGCGTGGTGTCGAAGGTGAGCTCGATCTCCATGGTCGCCGGACTGCTCTTCTGGAACTCCAGAGAGCCTTCCTGACCCTGATCGTCATGCTCCTTCCACGTGACCGGCTTGTTGAACTTTACGTTCACCGGGTTGTATTGGCAGTCGAACCAGGCGCCGGTGTCAGCACTCTGGAACCAAGCTTTCTCGACGTTACCACCAGAACTCATCAGAGTCCCCCATTTGCCGCTCGCGGCGCATTTCCATTTCGCGACTCACCACCTCGAGGACCTCGCGACCGAGGGCTTCGACGTCGACCTGCTGGCCGCCGGCAGTGTCCGCTGAGTTGGGTCCGGACTGGCCCTCTTGGCGGGCCGCTACACTCTCTTCCGCCATCCGTACCTGGCGGCGGGCCTCGCCTCGCTGCCCACCTTCTGCAAGGTGGATGAGGCCCTTCAGCTTCTTGGCCAGCTTGCTGACGCTGTCGGCGCCGACACCCTGTGTCCGGGTGCCGCTGGCAGCGGGCCGCAGGCTCTTGAAGCCCGACAGCACCTTCACGTTCGATCTCTGGTTGGCCTGGCGCCACGCCGCGCGGCTCACACCGCGTGCGGGAGCATCGGGCTCGAGTGCCGGCTCGGGCCGAGCGGCCTCGGTGCGGATCTGCTCGATGACCTGAAGCACCGGCTTGGGCAGGCTCGAGCGGACAGTGCTGAGATCACCGCCACGCTGCACGATGACCCGCACGATCTCCTCGACCTCGGTGGCCCGCGCCAGAGCGCTGAAGAGATGTCCGCCATCGCCGCTGACCATGGGCAGGCCCGAGGCCCGCTGCGCCCAGACCGGCAGGCTACCGCCGGTCTGACGAGAGTCCACCGCAGCGAGGGTGTCGCCGTGGTGGGCTCGCGTGGACTGGGGCAGAGCCGCGAATGCAGCCGAGTCGTGCTCTTGAGGCGCCGCCTGAGCCAGGCCCTCGATGGACTGCGCCACCGTGGGTCGAGCGCTCGAGGCCCCGGCCAGGCTGCGCC
>JAERSX010000787.1 GCA_016845285.1 Deltaproteobacteria bacterium
GAGAATGGGCACATGCCGACGCGAAACAATTCGCTGCAGCAAGGAAGACCTCCAAGTCGACAGACCTTATCAGCGCTGTGCCGACCTCGTCTGCAGCGTGGCTCCGAGCGCTTCACGTCGTGTGCCTCGCTGTCGATGTCCCGCAGGTTCACCCTCTGGAGGCTCCGTGTCACAGCTCGAAGAGCGCACCCTGACCTGTGCTGCATGTACGGCGCCATTCGTCGCGCAGGTCGCCACGAGCCTCAACGCCGTCCGCTCTCCCGCCGCCAGAGAGGCGGCCCTTGCTGGTCGCCTGCACCACGTGGACTGTCCTCACTGCAGGGCCCCCCATCGGGTGGAGACCACCTTCGGCTACATGGACGTGGAGCGTGGCCACTGGCTGGCTGTCTTTCCACCAGAAGAGCTCCCGTATTGGGGGGCCCGTGAGGCCGTGAGTCACGACTCCTTCTGGCAAGTCAGCGATCGCGCCCCCATGCTCTGGAACTTCCGGGCCACCGAGATGACCCTGCGCTGCGTCTTCGGGCTGGCCGACCTGCGGGAGAAGCTCCTCATCTGGGACAGTGGCCTGGACGACGCCATCGTGGAGGCGTGGAAGCTCGAGCTCGAGGCCACGGAGCCCGCACTCGCCACCGACGTGCTGCGGTTCGCGGGCCGCGAGGGAGACGAGATCATCTTCGCGGTGGGCCAGGACGGCCACGCCGTCGCCGCACCCTGGGGTCGCTACACGATCTTGCGCGCGCAGCGCGGTCCGCTGCGGGCTCGGCACCCCGCTCTGTTCAAGGGGCCCTTCGTGGACCGGCGTCGCCTTCGAGCGTGAGGCGGAAGCCGCACCCGCCACCGCTCAGAGCTGCTCCACCTTCTTGAGCCAGTCCTGGGCGGCCGCCGGGTAGGCCGACACGACGCGATCCCGCTCCTCGCCGCTCTGGGCGCTCATGGCCATGCGGTAGAGCTCGGCGCAGTACTCTCGATCGGACATGGCGGCCTTGGTGTTGTTCCATGCTGTGAGGTGTGCGTACATGGCCGGTCCCCAGATCTGCGCCTCACCAGCCCTCGCATACAGGCCGAGCCCGGTGCCCCCCACGCTGGTCTTGTCCACCCTGCTGGGGTCCTTGCTGGTCTCGAGCAAGGAGAACAGGCTGCTCTTCTTGAAGGTGGCGTCGTCGGGAGGGCCGCTCCTCTTCAGGTCGGTGTAGGCCTGGGTGAGCAGTGCGCCGCTCCAACCCTCGGGGCCCATTCTGCTCCAGTCCTCGTTGTCGAGCCACAGCGTCACCACCTGGGCGGCGACCTCGGGGTCTTCGTCCCAGCCCACCCCGGCCTTGGACAGGTAGGCGGCGGCCTGGTCTTTGCCGAAGTTCTCGTAGCCGAGGGCCTGGCAGAGGTCGTTGTGAGCCTGGGGAAGGGCGTTGTCCATGGTGTGACCCACCTCGTGGGCCACGCCATCGGAGAGCACCTCCTTCGCCTCCCTTCGGACGTTGGAGTCGGCGATGTCGTCCCCCAAGCGCTCCCGGGCGATCTCCTCGGCGGTGCCATAGGAGACGACGTTGACGAAGCCGCTGGACACGCTGCTCGACGTGCCGGGGCGCACCCCGCGGAAGGTGCCCTGGGCCATGGCTGCCTCCCAGTGCTCTCGCGGGAGGCGCAGCACGCCGTCGAGGACCGAGGGCAGCACCGCGGCATCCACCACGGCCCCGGGCCGGGCCACCTGGTCGTCGGTCTTGCCCACGGGGTGGCCGTTGCTCTCCACGAGCGGCACGCCGAGCCACTCGCAGAGGGTGACACCGTCGGTCTGATCGAGGCCTTCGGCGAAGCTGACGAGGCTGGACCGGAAGCCGTCTTCTGTGGCGAAATTGGCTCCCTCCAGCATGCTGCGGAAGGCGGTCTTCAGGGCGTGGTCTTGTCGCATCGCCGCCATGATGAGATCGGCGTCGCCCTTGAAGGTCGCCGAGGCTGCCGCTCCGAGGGCCATGCCCAGGTTCTTGAGCGTCAGCACCGCCTGGATGAAGTTCTCGACGTAGATGCTGGTGTCTTCCAGCTCATCGACACCCGCGGGCTGTGCGCTGCCCCTGGAGCGGGCCGTCGACGGCCCCGAGAAGAACGAAGACTCGAAGTCGCGTACGGCTTTGCCGGACATGTGTTCTCCGGCTCGAAGACGGTTCGATGCGCTCGGGGTGTGGTCGAGCTAACCGACCCATGTGAGCCCAACCCTTCACCCGTCTTACATCCGTTTGCGACGTCACCTGGTCTTCGTCGGGCTCATCGTTGGTGTCATGGGCTGCGGAGGTGAGAGCGTCGGTGAGCCGGGGGCAGAACACGAAGACGAAGACGAAGACGAAGCAGACGATGAAGAACGCCGGCCCGAGCTCCTCGAGTGTGTCGTGCGAGAGGGTGGATGTGACGAGATCCTGGAGCCCGACGAGGCCAACGAGCTCTACCTGCAGGGGCCCGGCTACTACCTGGACGACGGTCTCGATCACGCCGGACAGACCATCTGCGTTCCTGCCGGCACGTATCGGCACCTGAACTTCAGCGGGCTCCAGGGCACCGAAGACCAGCCTGTCTTCATCACCAACTGTGGCGAAGGTCAGGTGGTGATCGATGGCCAGGAACAGAGCTCGACCCTCACCGCACACGCTGCTCGACACCTTCACCTGTGGGGCAGCGGAGACCCAGGCCAGGAGTACGGATTCCTCCTACAGAATGCCGGGAGCGGCAACATGGGCATCGACATGCAGAGTGGGGCCAGCGACATCGAGGTCGCGTACTTCGAGATCGACGGGCCCGCCTATGCAGGGATCGCCATCCGCACCTACCCCTACTGTGAGGAGACGCTCGGAAGAGACGCGTTCACCCAGACCAACACCCTGATTCACCACAACTACGTGCACGATGTCGGGGGCGAGGGGCTGTACCTCGGGCCGTCGCACTACCACGAGGAGAGCTCGCCCACCTCGGGGG
>JAERSX010000788.1 GCA_016845285.1 Deltaproteobacteria bacterium
GTCTCGGATTGTCAGGAGCGGCGACAGAGTCGAGGGTGCCGTCGCGCTGCGCTGGAGTGAAGGTCCGATCGGCCCTCCGGCGCCTCATCATCAGCTGCAGCGCCTCGGGCCCCAGCCCTCGGGTCCCACCGAGGTAGCTGAAGACGAGCCCTGCCACAGCTCCAGCCACGGGCGCGTGGTTCTCTACGACCTGGGCTGAGCCTTCGGGGTATCGAGGACCGGCCAACCCAGACACCGCCTCTACCTGGGCCGAACGACTCCGACGAAAACAGACCAGCCATGTGATGCTATCGATCGTCTGTTTACCCTTCGACGGAGCAGCCGTGTCCCAGAGCTTACGCTACCCATTGAACGCCAACATTCGCCTCGGATGGCTTCTCATAGGGCTGGAGTGGCTGGCGGCCATCTTCGTGGAGCCCGAGTACTTCCGACGTGAGTCCCTCGACGAGGCCCAGGCCTTCCTCCCCTTCGTCGTGTCGATTCGGGCCGGAATATTTGTGGGTCTGTTTCTGATCGCACTGGGTGCATCTCAGGCCGTCCGCGCGAAGCGAGGGGACATGCGGAGCTTCCCCTTCGTGCTCGGAGCTCCCGCCACGCTCCTGATGATCATCGCCACCGTGCTCATGCGCACCGGCACCGCCGTGATGGTCGCCCACACGCTGCTCGTGTTGACGAGCGGCTTGTTGTTGATCGCGGCCATCCGCACCGGCCTCACCGTCGAGGGCGAGCGCACCCGCATCATCAAGCTCTCGTACCTGCTCGCCAGCCTCGGCTTGTTCGTGGAGCTCATGCTCCAGCTGCTGAGCATCTACCCACCCCTCGGGGCCATCATCACCGGCGACTCTGGTGACCTCGACCACCGCATGCTCCGACTGGGCCTGGCCGCCGCGTTGACCGTGCCGGTGCTCACCATCCTGCTCCGCTCACTGCCGGTCCTGAGCGCCCCAGCTGACGCTGAAGGGGTGGACAGTGGACAGACCCGCCCGAGCACCCGCTTCGTCGAGGTCTCAGGCATCGCGAGCGTCACCGCCACCGGTCTGTTCGTCATGCTGGCCTACTTCGCCTCGTCCCGGGGCACCGCCCCCAACGCCCTGTCCCATGCGTTGAACGGCCTGGCCGGGCTCGGCGCCTTGAGCGTGGTCATCTGGTCTTTGGCAGGCACCGTGGAGGCCATACGTCGAGGCGCTCGGCCCGTCGAGGTGGTCGGCTGGGCGACCCTGGCCGCCTGCACCATGCTCGGCATTCCAATGTTTCTGTACGCCTTTCTCGGCATCGTGCCCGAGCAGCTGAGCTTCCTGACGGAGTTCTTCGACCTCGAGCGCCGCTACATCCGGATCTTCCACATCCACGGGATCTACTTCGCGATGTTCATGATCGGCGCAGCACGACAGCTGGGGCCTGACCGCTCAAAGGGGATGGGCACCGCCATGCTCCTGATCGGCGCCTTCCTCGTCTCGGAGATCTCACTGGTGCTCTCCAGCTTCGACATCGTCAGCCCGAGCGCCCTGTTCTTGGGGCCGCTCCTGACGGCGCTCGCCATGTTCTCGCTGGCCATGCTGGCCAGCACCCACAACCTGCAGTCCATCCTCAGCCAGACCCGAACGCCCGCCGTGACCACCTGAGGGCGCCCACCACCGCCGCCACCTGGGCCTGGATGCAGGCCTCCGGCGAGGTCCGCGGGCTGTCCGGGTAGACCTCGGTCGTCGTGGTGTAGGGGGCATGGGTGAGCCCCATGCACAGCCCGAGTCCGTCGGCGTCGTAGAGGATGACGCCTGGGCGGCTCACGGGCACACCGATGATGCAGCCCTCCTCGTCGGGCTCGGCGATGTGGGTGACCGCAGCCACCGAGGCGATGACGGCCTCCTGGAAGGCCAGCTCGGGTCGCCGGGCAGGGCCCACCACGTAGAAGCCGTCGGGGATGGGCCCGCTCTTCAGCGGTCGACCCTCTCGCGCGGCCAGGGCCGGGCGGAACTCGGCGTTGTCGGAGTCGGTGGTCTCGTGGAGATCGAGGTGGATGTGTGGCTCCAGCCCCGTGGCGGCCACCCAGTCCATGAGCGCGGCGGCCTCCTGGGCCGGACGCGACTCCAGGAAGGAGCGGTTCGGGTCCACCGCCTCGGGGTTCCACCGGTTGATGGTCTCGTAGCCCCAGGGGCTCACGCAGGGCGCCACCACCACGTTCCACCGGTCCTCGAAGCGCGGGCCCTCGGTCTGCAGGAATCGCAGGGCCCCGTGCACGCCGCTGGTCTCGTAGCCGTGGACGCCACCGGTCACGAGCACCGTGGGTCGGCCCGCGCGCCAGTCACGGGTGCGGCAGGCGAGCAGGGGCCAGGCGCCCTGGGGATAGGAGATCTCCCCGTACTGCACGACCTCGTAGCGAGCCTTCAGGGCCTCGACGGGACGGGCCACATCCTCGAAGAAGGAGCGCTGGACGCGCTGGCGTTGCACCCACTCGGCCCGCTCGTCCGCACCCCAGGGAGTGCCGGGGGTGCCGATGGGCGCGGAGGACTCCACCTGGTGGCTCTGGCCAGACATGCCTCTCCTCCCGAGGCGGCACCATACCGTGCCCCTGGCCGCCCAGAGCGACCCCGTCAGCCCGTGTCAGCCCGCGTCCTCGACCGCGTCCTCGAGCTCGGCCAACAGCTTGTCGCGCTCGGCGGAGGTCGCGCCGGAGAAATAAGGCTGGGGTCGTCTGCCGTCCTCACTCTCGAACAGCCCCACCAGCCAGATGTCTCCTTCCTCGGGCTTGGATCTGGCGCAGGAGCTTCCCCTCCACATGTCAATGTCGACGTCGATGCGCTCCCCCACCTCGACGCCCTTGACGGCGCGGGTCACCTCGAGAGAGACAGGCAACATGTCCCCGCCGCAGCCGGGACTTCCCCACCAGACGCGCACGATCTCGCCGACGAAGATGACGTCCAGCTCCTCGACCGCAGCGGTGGGGTCGTCCCATAAGGAAGTGCCCGGGAGAACCACCCTGTCGCAGGCCCACAGCAGGCCGGAGTAGCCGAGCTGTAGGCCCAAGAAGACAACCGGTACACGGAATAACGCACGCATGTGTGCTCCTCGACGCCGTGTGTTCTGGACTACGAGCCACAGGCCAAGCTGTGACAGCTCGCGCTCGGAATTGCGACATGAGCTCGCGGCGCTGGGCGGTCAGGTGCTCCCGGTGATGCGCTCCGCAGAGCCAGAGCGTCAGCGTCGGCTGAGTCGGATCCGGAGCTCGGGAGGCGGGCTGAGGGACGGGTCGTAGAAGGGCCGCAGCGGGCCGTCGGGGGCCACCACCTCTCCCTCGAAGTGGCGCACCACCAGCGCCAGGCCGAGCAACAGCTGGGCCATGCCCATGCCAGCGCCCAGGCACACATGGGGGCCGCCCCCGAAGGGCGCGAAGACCGCGCTCTGCTTGTGCTCCTCGCGCGGCGGCAGGAAGCGGTCCACGTCGAAGCGAAGGGGGTCTGCGAAGTACTGGGGGTCGGTGTGGGTGGACGTGGTGAAGACGAGCACGTCGCGCCCTTCGGCCACCTCATGGTCGGCGAAGCGGAAGGTGCTCCCCGCGCGGCGGTAGACCCCGAAGGCCGCCGGGTAGAGACGCAGGGCCTCGCGCACGGTGGCGTGCAGCACCGGCGTGCCCTTCAGGGCGCTGTAGGTGGGCACGCCGTCCTCGAAGAGGGGATCGACGGCTGCGACGAGGCGCGCCAGCAGCTCGGGATCTCCCAGCACCTCGTGGAGCAGGAAGCCCAGGGTCGCGCCCACCGTGTCGACGCCCGCGACGAAGGGCAGCAGGAAGCCACCGCGGATGTCGCCCTCGGTGAAGAGCTCGGGCATGGTCTCGGCGCCCTGGAGGGTGTGGGCGAACCAGCCCGCCGGCGGGTCCTCGCGGGCACTGGCGACGAGCTCTTCGAGCAAGGCCTCGGACCGCTGGGCGTGGCGCCGGTACTGCGGCAGGCGCAGGGCCAGCTCGGGCCACTTCCCCAGGAGCAGCGCGTTGGTCTCCCAGCGGAAGGACTCCCGCACCGCCTCGGTGGCCTCGTCGGGAGGTGGCGGTGCGCCGTGGCTCAGCAGATCGTGGACCTGCCGGCTCACGAGGCGACGCACCACATCGAGCACGCCGAAGTCTCCGCCGTCGGCGGCATGGTCGAGCTGCTCCAGCGTGACCGCGGCCACGTCCTCGCGCCGCGCGTCCACCACCGCGCGGGTGAGGTCGTCCTTGTAGAGCTTGCGCAGCGCCAGGTGGTCGGGCCCGTCCATGGCGATCATCAGGTGCGGGCACTGGCGGTGGGCGGCGAAGCGTCCCCAGAAGCCGTCCGAGCGCAGCGCGCCGCGTCCGGCGCCGGCGATGAAGCGGTTGGCCTGCTTGCCGGCCAGCACCACGAAGCTGCGATGGGCTGCCCCCACCTCGAAGATGGGCCCGAGCGAGGCGTAGGCATCGCGGAGGTAGGCCAACGGATCGCGCAGGAGCGGCCAGGCAGCGCCCAGCATGGGCCACCCGGGCCCCTTCGGCATGGTCATCTCATCCCCCCGCTCAGCAGGTCTAGATCACGCTGAAGTACAGCCCGACGGCTTCGTCGAACAGAGCATCGTCCGCCTCCAGGGGCCGCTCTCGGAACTCGCAGATGTTCTTGATGAGTAGCAGGAGATCGCGAGGCTGGCACATGCGCATGGGACGGTCCTGCCCCCGGTAGTGTCTGGCGAAGAGCCCCTCGATGTGGGCGTCGTCGATGGAGATCCCCAGGGCCTGGGCCTGCCCGACGATGAGCAGGCGGAAGGTGCCCTCGTCTGGATCGCTCACGTTGATCTTGTAGGGAATGCGCCGTAGGAAGGCGTCGTCGACCAGGGTGCGCGGCTCGAGGTTGGTGGAGAAGACCAGCATCAGATCGAAGGGCACCTCCACCTTCCGGCCGCCCGGCACGTTGAGGTAGTCGACCCGTTTCTCCATGGGGACCACCCACCGGTTGAGCAGCGTGGCCGGGGCCATGACCTGACGGCCCAGATCGTCGATGACCAGGGTGCCCCCGTTGCTCTTGAGCTGGACCGGCGCCTCGCAGGTGCCCGACCACTCGTCGAAGGTCAGCTCGAGGGAGTCCATGGTGAGCTCGCCACCCACCACCAGGGTGGGACGGTGGCAGAGCACCCAGCGGCCATCGAGCTTGTCGCTGCCACGCACCTGCCGCGCCAGCTCGCGGGCCACGGGCCGGTGCACCGCCGGATCGAAGACTCGGACGAGCTGGCCGCCGAAGTCGACGGCATAGGGGATGAAGATCGGCGAGCGATACGCGGCGGTGACCCGCTCGGCGATGGACGTCTTGCCGTTGCCCGGTGCCCCGAACATGAAGAAGCCACGGCCTGCGTTGATGGCCGGGCCCAGGCGGTCGAGCAGCTCGCTGTCGATGAGCAGCCCGGCGAAGGCCCGCTCGAGATCGGGACGCTTGGGGCGCTCCAGGGTCACCGACTGGGCAGCGACGCTCTCGGCGTAGGCGCGCAGGCTCACGGGCGCGCGGCCGGCGTAGCGGTTGGTCTTGTTGAGGTCGAAGGCCAGGGCACGGCCCGTCTCGCTGAGCGAGAACTCGAAGTCGCCCATGCCCGCGTGGCCGGTGTGCACCACGATCTTGCGGTTCTTCAAGCCGGCGAGCAGCTCCCGCACCAGACGGCCCGGCAGGCCGATCGCACGGGCGAGGCGACGGCCCTCCATCCGGGGCGAGGCGGCCAGGTTCTTGACGATCAGCGCCTCGACGGCACTGCCGGTGATCTCCGCGTCGCGCAGGCTGCGGGGCGCCAGCGGCCGGAAGCGGGGCATGGGCATGGTCGGCGTGGCGCTCCCCTCGCCTGCGGTGCTCTCCGGCGCAGGCGAGCTCGTGCGCACCGTGGGGCCCCCGTCGTCCAAGAAGCCCTCGGTGGCCGCCTCGGCCAGACGACCCTTCACGCCCAACGGCGGGGCCGACGGGTACCCGCTGCCGGAGAGCTCGCCGATGGGCACCGAGCCGGAGCTGAGGCGCAGGCGGGGCCCCTCTCCGACCGACGCAGCCGCACCTGGCGAGGGGACAGGGGTCTCTGCTTCCGCGTCGTCCGTGGGCGACGAAGACGAGGCATTGCCGAGCGCGCGAATGCGCTCCATCAGACTTCCGCCCGTCTTGCTGCCGCCGTCACCCGCCATCGCTCGCCTCCGACGCCATCATGGCAGGCTTCGACCCGAACGTCGGGTTCGAAGGGCGGCTCAGGGTCGCGAGGCCACCAGGTGCTGATCGGCGGCAATGTCGGTCCAGACGCTCTGCTCTCCGTCCGGCCACACCACCAAGAGCTCGTCGACACGCGCGTGTTCTGCGAGCCCCACGTGGG
>JAERSX010000789.1 GCA_016845285.1 Deltaproteobacteria bacterium
CCGGGCGGCCTGTCGGGGTGGAGGGGGCCGCAGGCTCCACCCACAGATGTGGTCGGGTGTTCAGGGCCTCGCAGCGGTCGCGAGCGGGACCGGGCTTCAGGCTGGCGCAGAGCTGGGAGGTCTCTCCCGGGTGGGCCTCCGCCAGCTGGATCACGAGGGTCATCCGCTCCACGGGGTCGTCGATTGACTCGAGGAGAGGGACGACGCTGTCGGGATCATTGGCGAATGCGTCGAGCGCGAAGCGGCTACGGCAGGGGGCGTCGCCGCAGTCCTCGAAGGTCGAGGGGTCCCCACTGCAGGCGACCCAGAACAACGGCCAGAACATGGAGCAACCTATCACCGGCTCCACGTGGCGTGCTGCCGCGTGCTGTTGCGAGCTTTGAAGAAGCCAGGGGCAAGGAGGTTCACGTTGGGCCGGGGTCCTGGACCCCGGCCATCTCGTCCTCGAGAACTCCGGCGCTGGAGCTGGCGTAGGCAGGGTGCCGGGCAGATCCTGGCTTGCGCACTGGAGGGGCTCGTGGCGACAGCGGGCCTGGCATGACTGCCCGAGCCTGCGCGACCATGGCGTCGAGTCCTTCGCTGCGCTGTTTCCTTCGGGTGTACTGCAGACCACCGCCGTCGCGTGGGCCCACACGCTCGGCCACTTCGTGACACCCTCGCTCGTGCCGAGGAGATGTACATGCCCCAGACCTACGGACGCACCTCGCTGAACGTCCCCCTCGACCAGGTCTCCCCATGAGTGGGGCGCGGGCCTTCGAGCTGGGCGGCTGCATGCTGCAGGCGGCGGGTCTGGAGGGTCCGGAAGGGCCATGGAGCGGAGCCATGCTCATGGGCCTCGGAGGCGGCATCGGGCTGAGCTGGGACCTCTCTCCGCGGGGACTTCGCCTCGAGCTGTTGGGCACGACCGCTGGCTTGCGGACAGCCATCCTCCGTGGTCTCGAGGCCACAGGCGCCCGGGTCAGCGAGCACGCGCCCCGCAGCAGTGGCGCCCTGGTGGACACCGTGGACGAGTGCCTCGCCCAGGGCCAGCCCGTGCTGATGTGGCCCCGTCGAGCCGCGGGTGTCGAGCCGGTCCTGGTGCGCTCCCGTATCGGCGCTGCCTGGCAGCTGGATGGCGGCGAGGTCGATCCCCACGAGCTTGCCGCTGCTTCACGAGGACAGCCCATCGCGTGGGTCGGCGGGAGCGGACGGGCCATCGACCTCGAAGAGGATGCTGCGGAGATCGTGCGCAAGACCTGCTACGCCCACCTGGTCCAGCCTGCGCGGACCCGTGGTCTGCCGGCCTTGCGCCGCTGGTTCGAGGCCCTCGACCGCGGAGCCGAGGGCTGGGATCTTGGCGATCCGGGTGCCCGTGGAACCGTTCGTCGAAGCCTGCACCAGGCCATCGTCGTGCAGGCGGACGGCACGGCCTGGCGCGGCTCCTACGCTCGGTTCCTCACCGAGCTGGCCCATCTCGCCGACAACGAGGACATCATCGATCAGGCTGAACAGATCGACGCGGTCGCGCGCACCTGGGCAGACATCGCCGAGCTCTCGGGGGCTTCCTCGGACGCGGTCGACGATGCCGGCTGGGCGAGCTTCAGGCGCGAGCTGAGCGCACGCCTGCGTCAGGCCTTCGAGGGCGAGATCCGCGCCATGAGCGCCCTTCAGAACGCCATCTACTGAGCGGGTGCTCGCAGGTGAGGTGCGGCTACTTGGCCGCCATGTAGCGGTCCACGCTGCTGCCGCTGGAGTTGGCCTTGGCCGCCTTGGTGAGTGCTTCCTTCAGCATCCAGAGCGAGGGCTTGTTCTCGTTGAAGAACAGGAAGCTGAAGAGGCTGCCGGCCTGCACGTACTTGATCACGTCACGCCAGGTGCGGATCTCTTCGAGGTGTCGCGCCAGGGTGACGGGCCGGAAGTAGAATTCTCGGTAGAACTTGCGGTGGAGCTCGATGAGATCGTCCTTCTCTAGGCCCCAGGGTACGAAGGTGGGTTCCCAGAATGACTTCTCGTTGTCGGTCTCGTTGAAGACCCGGCCCCACTTGGCACCTTCCCGCTTCCAGACCTCCATCTGCGGCGTCATGGGCAGCAGCGTGTTGATCTGCACGGTCACGTCGTGCAGCGGCAGGCTCTTGGCGAACTCGATGGTCTCGAGGATGGTCTCGCGGGTGTCGGGCATGTGGCCCACCATGAAGAAGGCCTTGGGGCGCAGCCCCACCTCGTGGGCGTTGGTGATGGCCGCCCGAATCTTCTCCTTGGTGATGCCCTTGCTGATGAAGTCGAGGACCTGGTCACTGCCGGACTCGACGCCAAAGCGCGTCCGCCAGCAGCCGGCTTCCTTCATCTTCTCGAGGAGGGCTCGGTCGACG
Source organism: Deltaproteobacteria bacterium (assembly GCA_016845285.1). Classification (GTDB taxonomy): domain Bacteria; phylum Myxococcota_A; class UBA796; order UBA796; family UBA2385; genus BH17. The sequence continues at coordinate 2,349 of JAERSX010000789.1, forward strand.
ACTTCGACACGGCTCGAGCAAGTCCAAGAGACCTGCTTGTTGACGCCGCGGCGGATCATCTCGTCGCAGATCTTGTGGACCCGCTTCTTGTTGGCACAGAAGAGGGAGTCGACGAAGGCGATGTCCTTGACGCCGAACTCGCGGATCAGGTGCTCCATCTCGTCGACGATGTACTCGGGGCTGTGGCTGCGGTAGCCCGAGCGCGACTTCTGGCAGAAGGCGCAGGCGTGAGGGCAGCCACGGCTCGAGACCATGGCGAACTTGGGGAAGGCGTGCTCGTCGACGGGCACCGGCCGGTAGATGTTGGGCGGCAACAGGTGACGGGCAGGGAAGGGGAGCTGATCGAGCTTGCGGAATTTCTTTCGCTTGCCAGTGAAGTGAAGGCCTTCGTCGTTGGGCTTGCGGTAGCAGATGCCGGTGATGTCCTCGAGCGCCGCGCCGCTGCCGCCGTAGTGCTCCACCAGCTCGAGCATCGTGAATTCGCCCTCACCGAGCACGCCCACGTCGAAGCACTCTTCGGCCATGGCCATCTCGGGCACCAGCGTGACGTGGTAGCTGCCGAGCACGATGGGCACCTGGGGCATGAGGGCCTTGAGCGCCTTGCCCAGCTTGGTGCAGGTGTCGAAGGTGACCGTGAACGAGCCGATGCCGATGAGGTCGGGACCGAACTCCTCGACGCGGGCGACCGTCTTCTCCACGTTCAGCTGTTCGGCCGCGGCGTCGATGCAGGCCACGGTGTGGCCGGCCTGCTCGAGCACAGCGGCGATGTAGAGAATGCCCAGCGGTGCGGAGTTGTAGAAGAGGAAGCTGGTGACCGGGTTGGCCTGACCCTTCTCGAGCACGCTGTCGATGGGGGGATTGATGAGCATGACGCGCATTGCCGGTACTCCGAAGGGGGCCCGGGCAACATAGCCCACGCCTTCGGGGTGCCCAACATGGAGTCGGGCCGACCCTGGGCGTGGTGGTCGGGCAGGAAGGGGAGAGCTAGAGTCCGTTGGGAGGCGACACGTGAGCCAGGGCACGGACTACTTCTCCGATCTGCTCCATCCCGGCGAGCAGATCCTCGCCACGATCGGGGGCCCTGGGCCCACCGTGGAGCGCCGGACCGGGACCGAGCAGGTCTGGTTCCAGCTGGCTTGGACCCCCAAGCGGCTTCTGGTGGTGCGCCTGGTGGGACGCGGCAGTCGCTTCAGCCCGGCCAACCGCTTCGCTGTCGCTCGCCCTCAGCTCTCGGTCTGTCGTTACCCGCGTACTCCCAGCGCGCCCGCCCGCATCGAGCTCCACGGGGGCGCCGAGAGAATCGAGGTCATCGGCATCGATGACCCCTCCATCTTCCCCTACGTCGAGCCCTTCCTGGCGGCCTGGGGCGGTCCGGTCACCGGCGGCGGGCAGCTCCACGTGGCCGAGGTCGACCCCTACGCTGTCGATGCCCAGACCGACACCAAGAAGCTCCTCATGGTTGCAGGGGTGGGCTTCCTGCTCATCGCCAGCTGTTGTGGCTGCGGCAGCCTCGTCTTCTTGGTGCGCGACGTGCTCATGCCGATGTTCGGCATCGCTCTGTAGGAGCTGAGCTCCCCCACTGGCTGGTGCTGGTGGGGACGCCGGGTGAGGAGCCGGGTTCAGTCGTAGGCCGCGTCGGCCTCGTTGTCGGGATCGGCGCCCACAGGGACGTATCCGCGGCCGATGAGCACGCTCGCGATCCGCTCCTCGTCATGGAGTCGATCGAAGCGCCGCAGCAGGTCGACGACCGCCTCGGCCTCGGCCCGGCCGCAGTCCACGTGTACCTGAGCCACACCCGGCTCCACCTCTGCGATGTCGGTCACCTCGTGGAAGCGCCCGCGATCGGCGGAGCCGAAGTCCCCGTTGAAGCCGGCGGTGTACCAGGTCTCGATGACTCCATCGAGGAGGGACACTGCGTCGGCCTCGGGATCTTCGAAGCGGATGGTGATGGGCAGGTGGTTCCAGGGCGCCTGGGTGCTGATCCACGCGGGGTAGTCGAAGTCACGGGCAGGCCAGCTCAACAGCATCGTGCCCCTCGCCAGAGGTTCGTAGTTGGCCAGAGCCACCACGACGGGCCGGTCGCCCACGAGGCCGGGTTGGTGGGTCTCGGGGTTCACGAGGTCCACGCGGATGGCGGCGTAGGGCCGGGCTCCCTCTGGCACCGAGTGGACCACGTCGCCATTGGGCGTGCGGTGCATGCGGGCTGCCTCGGCGATCCATCCTTCGGCCACGAGCTTCTCAGCATGCTCGTCGAAGAACTGGACGTAGCTACCTCGGTGAGCCGCCACGAATTCCTTGGGGTGCACATCGTCGTCGAGCACGCTGCGCACGGCGGCCAGGAAGTCCTTGGTGGCCCCGAGGAACTGGGGCTCGTCGGCCTCGTGCTCCAGGTAGGTCCGGAGCTCGTCGATGCCGTCCTGGGTGCGGCCCCAGGCCAGCAGCAGGTAGGCGAGTCCCGAGCGCGCACGAGGATTGCCCTCCTCGTGTCCCAGGAGCTCCCGGTAGGCCGCCTCGGCCACGGCCGGGCGCTGGGCGTCTTCTGCGGCTGCCGCCTTGGTCAGGGTGATCTGCGGCATCATCATCGCGGCCGTCTCATCGCGCCGGTCGTAGGCGATGGCCTCCGCTCGTTCGAGCACCTCGAGGGCCTTGATCGACTCCCCCATGCGCAGGTGTGTGACGGCCAGGGCGTTGAGTAGATC
>JAERSX010000790.1 GCA_016845285.1 Deltaproteobacteria bacterium
CCATCGACCGCGTCGCCTGGCTCACCACGGGTGACGACCCCCGGTGCAACCTCGACACGGACCGGGCCAACCACCCGGCCAACTGCGTCAACTGGCGTGCTGCTCACGCCTGGTGCACCGAACGAGGCCTGCGCCTGCCCACCGAAGCGGAGTGGGAGCACGCAGCCCGTGCCGGCACCACCACCACCTTCTGGTGGGGCCAGGGCCACGCACCCGAGCGTCTCATCCACTGCACCGATGGGGCGCCCTGCGAGCGGACCGCCCCCGTCGATCCCGGCGGCCCCCGCTGCAACCCCTGGGGCGTGTGCGACGTGAGCGGCCAGCTCTGGGAGTGGACCCACACCACCTGGGGCGCCTCTCCCCACGACCTCGGCGACCCCCTGGTGGGGGATCCCGCTGCGGGGCTCATCCGCGGCGGCTCCATGGTCGCGAAGTCCGGCGACCCCGTGCTCGAGCACGGCTACCGCAGCGATCTCGACCTCTCGAAGCCCAACTTCTACATGGGCTTCCGCTGCGTCCGTGAGGGCCCCCCGGCGCCCTGAGCACCTAGGACAGCGGCAGCACGCGGTGGGTGTAGGACCGCTTTCCGGCACCGTAGTCACCGGCCCCCTGGCCACTGCCACGCAGCAACCAGCGGGTGGTCATGAGTCCATCGACACCCACCGGGCCCCGAGCATGGATGCGGCCCGTCGCGATGCCCACCTCGGCACCCAGGCCGTAGCGGTAGCCGTCCGCGAAGCGGGTGCTCGCGTTGTGGAAGACGCTGGCGCTGTCGACCTCGCGGAGGAAGCGGTCGGCGGCGGCCTGATCCTCGGTGCAGATGGACTCGGTGTGGCCGCTTCCGTGCGCGTGAGCGAAGTCGATGGCCGCGTCGAGCGAGGACACCACGCGCACGGCGAGGGTGAGGTCGCCGTACTCGGTGGACCCGTCCTCGGGCGCAGCAGACTCAGCCCAGGGGAGCACGGCACGCACGGCCTCGTCGGCCTTCAGCCTCACCCCGGCTGCCCGCAGTGCCTCGCCCACGGGCGCGAGCCTCGGCACGAAGTCCTGGTGCACCAGCAGGGTCTCGGTCGCGTTGCACGCTGCCGGGTAGTCGCACTTTCCATCGACGGCGAGATGGGCGGCGGTCTCGGGATCGGCGGCCGCGTCCAGGTACAGGGTACAGACCCCCTCGGCGTGGCCCAGCACGGGAATTCGCGTGGACTCCTGGATGTGGCGCACCAGCGCGCCCGAGCCACGGGGGATGACGAGGTCGATGTGGTGGTCGAGGGCCAGCAGCGCCGCGACCTCGCCGCGTTGTTCGACTCCCTGGACAGCATCGGCAGGCAGCCCGGCCGCCTCCAGACCCGCGCGCAGACAGTCCACCAGCGCCGCGTTGCTGTGGCGGGCCTCCCGACCCCCCTTGAGGATGACCCCGTTGCCAGAGCGAACAGCCAGCCCGCCGATCTGCACCACGGCGTCGGGTCGGCTCTCGAAGATGATGAGCAACACGCCGATGGGGCTCTGGACCTGGGTGAGCATCAGGCCCTGGTCGAGCTCGGTGCGCCGCAGAGGGCGGCCCACGGGGTCGGGGCTCTGGGCGAGACCCGCCAGACCGTCGCGCAGGGTCGCGAGCTTGGCCGCCGACAGCGCAAGCCGCTTGCGCAGGGGGGCCTCGAGGTCCGCGGCTTCTGCCATGTCACGGGCGTTCGCAGCCAGGATCTCGGCCTCGCGCTCGCCCAGGATCCGACCGATGGCGCGCAAGGCTGCGGTCCGCTGGGCAGCGGTGGCGCTCCCGAGAGCACGCTGGGCAGCGCGGGTGCGGGCGGCGAGGGCGGTGAGCTCTGTGAGGGCCTTCTGATCGGACATCAGGGGATCTCCTGCGGAGGGTTGCGCTGTGCATCCGAGACACGTGGAGGCGTCTGCTCGAGGACGAGGAATTCACGCCTCACCAGCGGCGGGAGGCTGCGCACGCCTCCACGACCCGGTCCGTCTGGGGCCGACTCTCCGGCACATCGCTCCCGGACCCTGGCGCTGGGTTGGGGCACCATGGCCCGTCCAACCAGCACCCCATCCGGGCCTCGAAGCTCGACCACATCGCCCTTGTCGAAGGCGCCATCCACCCGGGTGACGCCGATGGCCAACAGCGAAGCCGAGCCACGACGCAGGGCACGCACGGCCCCTGCATCGAGGTGGAGGACCCCCCGCGACGCAGCGGCCCAGGCGATCCAGCGGCGGCGAGCAGAGAGGCTGCCCACCGACGGGATCCACGTCCCGGCGACCTCGCCCGCGAGCACGGCCGCCAGGGTGCCGGGCTCACGTCCGCTCGCGATCACGGCATGGCAGCCGGCCCGCGCCGCGATTCGGGCAGAGTCCACCTTGCTGCGCATACCGCCGCGACTCGCGGTCCCGTGGGCATCGGAGGCCTCGACATCGGTGGTCAGGGCCAGGGTCTCGAGGCGCTCGGCATCGGGGTGGGTCCGAGGATCTCGATCGTAGACCCCGTCCACGTCGGTCAGCAGCACCAACAGCTCGGCACCGAGGTGGCTGGCCACCAGCGCGCTCAGCCGGTCGTTGTCGCCGAAGACCGCGGGACCGGCCTTGTCTGAGGCGCCGTCGACCGGAAGCCCTCGGAGCACCAACTCCTCGGTGCTCACCGCATCGTTCTCGTTGACGATGGGCACCACCCCGTGTGCGAGCAGGGTGTCCAGGGTGTTGCGGAGGTTGAGGTAGCGCAGCCGATCGTCGAAGTCGGACTGGCTGAGCAAGATCTGGCCCACCCGGCGATCGAGCCGGCCAAAGCCCGCTTCGTACAGACCCATCAACCGGCCCTGGCCTACCGCCGCGCACGCCTGACGCCCCGCGAGGTCGCGCGGTGTCTCGTCGAGAGACAGGGCCTGCACACCGAAACCCACAGCCCCGGAGCTCACGAGGATGACCTCCCGCCCGGCATCGCAGGCGTGGGCGATGGCCTCGATCACCTCGAACATCCGGGCGAGCGCCAGGCCTCCTGCGTCGTGGGTCAGGACCCGTGTGCCCAGCTTGACCACCACCCGCCGGGCCTCGGCGACATCCTGCCGTTCGATCTGGGCGCCCATCCCGCGACCTCCGACGGCCCGGTACCCTCGGTAGGGTCGAGCGGCCACCCAGCAGTCTCCCCCACGGCCACCGCAAGGGTGCCGTCAGCCGGGCCCCCGATCCGAGGGCGGCCGCGGCCCGTACCTGTGTCGGGAGGCCACCCATGCGCCATTCGCTCCAGAGCCCGCTCCTGTTCTTGCTCACCGGCTGCCTGCACAGCGGCTGTGCCCATGCCGACGCCGGACCGGTGGCCACCCCCACCCTGCAGCAAGCCGGAGACGTGGTGCTGAGGGACCTCCTGGTCCCCGGTGGGACCGAGGGCGTGGACCTGCTGTTGAGCGGAGGGCACATCGCTGCGGTGGGGGCGGGCCTCGACACATCGGCCGAGAGCGCGGAGCTCGAGGGACGGTGGGTCGTGCCCGCCTTCATCGACAGCCACGTCCATCTCGCCTACCTGCCCGAGGGAGAGGCGCTGCTGCGAGGCGGCATCGCCGGTGCGGTCGACATGGCCGCCCCCGCCGAGCACCTCACCGCCGACACGGGCTCGCTGCGCCTGCGATGGTCGGGCCCCATGATCACCGCCGAGGGCGGCTACCCCACCCAGAGCTGGGGACGGAACGGCTACGGAGAGGAGTGTGCCGATGCAGAGGCCGCCAGCGCAGCGGTGGAGTCGCTGGCCGATCAGGGCGCCAGGCTCATCAAGCTGCCGGTCACGAGCGCCCCGGTCCTCGACGACACCGCCCTCGCCGCCGCGGTCACCGCCGCCCACGCCCGTGGACTCAAGGTGGCGAGCCACGCCACCGCCTCCGACGAGGCACTCACCGCCGCCACGGCTGGCGCCGACGTGCTCGCCCACACCCCCACCCAGGCTCTGTCCGACGAGGTCGTCACCGCCTGGGCAGATCGCGCCGTGGTGAGCACCCTGGCCGCGTTCGGAGGCGGCAGCACCACGGTGGCCAACCTGGGCAAGCTCCACGATGCCGGCGCAGTCGTGCTCTACGGCACCGACTTCGGCAACACGCGCACCGCCGCCATCCAGGAGTCGGAGCTGCGGCTCATGATGGATGCCGGCCTCAGCGGCGCAGAGATCCTGGCGTCCGGAACCAGCGCCGCCGCGGCGTACTGGGGCTTCGAGGAGCTGGGATCTCTCGAGGTCGGCAAGGCCGCCAGCCTGCTGGTCCTCGATGCCGACCCCCTCATCGATCCCCTCACCCTGTCCCGACCCGTCGAGGTCTGGATCGACGGCGTCCAGGTGACCGGGAACTGACGCGCTACCCCAGCCCGCGATCAGTCATCGAGCGACACAGGGGGCAGCGCGAGCAGGTCGAGGTGTCCCACACGCAGGCCGCCACCCAGCGCCCGCCGCCGGGCCAGCCACGCCGAGACACGCCCAGGCTCCGGGCTCATCTCCGCGGCGGCCTGAGCGACTCCGTCCGCCATCTCCACGCAGAAGGCGTCATCGCTCGCCGGGATCTCCCAGTCTGCTTCTGCGGTCTGCACCCGCCAGCCCGATGCGACGAAGAGCTCGGCGAGCACGGGCACGGCCTCGGTACCCACCGAGGGGCCGAAGCCGCGATCGGTGCGCTGGTGGGCGCGGAACCAGGCATGC
>JAERSX010000791.1 GCA_016845285.1 Deltaproteobacteria bacterium
ATCGAGCGCCTCGAGATCAGCGACTTCGCCAACCAGCGCTGCGAGCGCTTGAGCACGGGCATGGGACAGAAGGTGAGCATCGCCCGCGCCATCGTGCACGACCCGCCGGTGCTCATCATGGACGAGCCCACCACCGGCCTCGACGTGCTGGTGAGCCAGACGCTGCTCGGCTTCATCGAAGACGCCCGGGACAGCGGCCGCTGTGTGCTCTTCAGCACCCACATCATGAGCGAGGCAGAGCGGCTGTGCGACCGCATCGCCATCATCCACCAGGGACGCATCAGGGCAGAGGGCACCCTCGACGAGCTCCGCGCCCAGACCGGAGAGCACTACCTCGAGCAGATCTTCATCAGCGTGGTGGGAGCTCAGCCCTGAGCTCGAGCACGCCAGGCGGTGCCCAGGTGTGGCGCGATCTCGTGGAGATCGTGCGCGGCGACCTGCTGCTCCAGCTCCGCGACCCCCTGGCGCTGCTCTTCATGGCGGTGCTGCCCCTGGCCATCTTCCCCAGCCTCTTCTTCGGAGTGGGCTCGGCCCAGGATGCTCAGGAGGTGGGCTTCTCAGAGGAACGAGTCACCCTCTCGCTGCCTGCCGAGCTCCACGAACACATCGAGGAGGACGACCAGATCGATCTCGCCGATGCCGAGAGCGCCGACGCCGAGGTGCAGCTCACCGAGGCCGAGTACCTGGTCCTCTACCGCGGCAGCTCCGATGAGAGCCGAGAAGCCCGGGACCGCGCCGAGCGCATCGTCCGCCGACACCGTCGAGCACATCGCACCACCGGCTGGGCGGAGGCCGGCATGCCGGTCCCTCCCGGCGATGTGTTGGTCGTGGCGACCGAGGACCTCGCGCCACCCGCCGACCGCTCGGGTCTGGCCGCGGGACGCCTCGTCCCCCTTCTCATGGTCTTCCTGGTGATGGGCACCGGCCTCTACCTGGCGCTGGAGCTCTTCGCTGGAGACAAGGAGAAGGGCACCATCGAGACCTTGCTCACCTCCCGGATCGACCGTCGAGCCCTGGTGCTGGGGCGCTTCGGCATCGTGGTGATCTTCGCCCTGGCGACGGCCTGGCTGGCCCTGCTCTCCCTCACCGTGACGCTGGGCACAGGTCTCGTGGATCTGCCAGGCGGCGACCACTCGGTGGCCCTGGGACCAGGCGCCATCGGACTCTTGGCCCTGCTCTTGGTGCCTCTCTGCCTGCAGCTCAGCTCACTGCTGGTGCTGATCAGCGCGTGGTCTCCGAGCTACAAGACGGGTCAGGCCATCTCGCTGCCCCTCTTCCTGATGACCGTGACCCCGGCCGCCGTGGCAGCGATCCCGCAGGTGCAGGCGAGCACCGCCCTGGGCCTGGTGCCCATCACCAACCTGGCGCTGGCCATTCGCGACGGGGTGGCCGGGGTGCTCACGCCCGGATTCCTGGCGGTCACCCTGGTGGCGACGGCCATCCACACGGGACTGCTGCTGTGGGGCACCCTCCGCCTGCTCAACCAGGAGGGTGTGCTGCTCGGCGGCCGAGAGCTCGGGCGCAGGAGGAAGCTGGGCGATCACCGCGTGGAGGCCCTGGGCACCTGGGTCCTGGTGATGTTGCTCTTCTGGTACCTCGGCCAGATCGCCCAGAGCCGCGATCTCGCCTGGGGACTCGTCTTCAGCCAGGTGGTGCTGCTGGCGGGAATGGCGCTGGTGGTCCCCGTCTGGCTGGGACTGCCCATACGGGAGACCCTGTCCCTACGGGCACCTCGCTGGCGCGACCTGGGCCTGGGACTCCTGGCAGGCATCTGCGCACCTGGCCTGGGCCAGCTTGTCTTCCAGGTTCAGCAGCCGCTGTTTCCCGTTCCCACCGCATTTCTCGAGGAGTTCGCCGAGGCCATGGACCTCGACCTGACGCTGGGCACCCTGCTGTTGCTGTTCGCGGTCCTGCCAGCCATCTGCGAGGAGCTGCTCTACCGTGGCGCCCTGCAGGGCCTGCTGCGGGCGAGCACGAAACCATGGGTGCGCATCCTGCTGGTGGGCGCCGCCTTCGGCATGATGCACATGGCCCTGCCGCGGCTGCTGCCCACAGGACTGCTCGGGGTGGCCTTTGCTGCCGCGCTCTGGCGCAGCCGCTCGCTGATGATTCCAGTGCTCATGCACTTCCTGAACAACGGGCTCCTGGTGGCGGCCGACGAGCTCGGCCTGATCGAAGAGGCGACCTTGCCGATCCCCGTGGCCATCGGACTGAGCGTGGGCTGCATCCTGGCCATCGCGGCCATGGGCCGCGGCAAGATCTCCCCCTCGACCGCAGCTGGATGAGCCCAGCCAGCTGTAGACTACGCGCCGTGCATCGCCTCCTCCTCCTGACCGTGCTCCTGGCCTGCAACAAGGCCTCGGTCGACTCGGGTACCCAGGCCGACCCCGAGGACACGGGCTCTGGCACCTCCGACCGCGACGACGACGACGACGACGGCGGCTGCGATGAGCTGAGCATCAAGGTGCTCGGCGAGGACCCGCCCTCGGTCGGCGACGAGTGGACCGTCTACATGAAGTGCGACGACGCCGTGCTCACCGGCACCTCGGTGGTCCGCGTCGATCCCGTGGAGATGGCGCTGGTCTACGACAACGTGCTCACCTGGCAAGAGGCCGGGGAGTGCCTGCTGTCGGTCCAGGTGGGCAGCTTCAAGGAAGAGGAGATGGTGACCATCGGCGAGTGAGGACGATGCGGACCGGGAGCCCCACGCCCTGACGTTCGAGAAGGTGGAGCCGGTGGGCTACGAGGGCGCCATGTCGGTTCGGGTCGAGCGAGAGGGTGCAGTCACCACGGTCATCCTGTCGCGACCGCCGCGCCGTAATGCCGTGGACCGAGCCACCGCCGAGGCCTTGGCCGAGGCCTTCCGAGCCTTCGAGGCGGACGCCTCCGCCCATGTGGCGGTGCTCTGGGGCGAGGCAGGCACCTTCTGCGCTGGCGCCGACCTCAAGGCCATCGCCGAGGGCCAGCCCAACCGGGTCGAGCCCGACGGTGACGGACCCATGGGGCCCTCCCGCATGGTGCTCTCCAAGCCTGTGATCGCCGCCATCAGCGGGCACGCGGTGGCAGGTGGGCTGGAGCTCGCGCTGTGGTGCGACCTTCGCGTGTGTGAGGAGGACGCCGTCCTCGGGGTCTTCTGCCGGCGCTGGGGGGTGCCCCTCATCGACGGCGGGACCGTGCGCCTGCCCCGCCTCATCGGGCTCTCGCGTGCCATGGACCTCATCCTGACGGGACGCGCCGTCGACGCTGCCGAAGCCCTCGCCATGGGCCTCGTCAACCGGATCGTGCCCAAGGGCTCGGCCCGCCCCGCCGCCGAGGCCCTGGCGCATCAGCTCGCGGCCCTGCCACAGGTCTGCCTTCGGGGAGATCGCCTCTCGGCCTATGAGCAGCACGGCCTGCCCCTCCAAGAGGCCCTCGAGAACGAGCTCCGCCACGGTCTGGGGGCGCTCCGGGCAGAGAGCCTGGACGGCGCCAGCCGCTTCGCCCGCGGTGCCGGACGGCACGGCAAGCCCGAGTGACGAGAGGAGGCGGCATCGACACGCGTGGTGCCCGCCCCTCAGGGCCCGTGGATGGGCCGGGCGGGCGCGGTCCCCTGCGCATGGTGGGTGCGGCCGCCACCTTCACCTTGATGGTGGTCTTCGTGAAGCAGGCCGCCCCACACTTCTCCATCGTGGAGCTGGTCTTCTGGCGCGGCCTGGTGTCCATCCCCGTGTCGGCCGCGCTCGCGGTGCGCACGGGCTTCGCCATCCGTCGCAAGGGCCTCCTGGGTGTGCGCACCGGCCTCGGCTTCCTGGCCATGAGCGCCTACTACGCCGCCGCGAAGGGCCTCGTCGTGGCCGATCTCGCCCTGGTGGGCCGACTCCAGCCCCTGGTCATCGCCATGGTCGCGCCGCTGTTGCTGGGCCGCGGCGAGCGGGCGGGCTCGGGCACCTGGTGGGTGCTGCTGGCCGGCCTGCTGGGCTGCGGGATCCTGCTGGGTCCCCAGCTCGAGGTGGGCAACGAGGCCGGGTGGTTCGCCCTGGCGGCCGTGGGCTTCAGCAGCCTGGCGCACCTCAGCCTGCGTCGGCTCGGGGCCACGGAGACCCCCGACGCGGCGGTCTTCTGGTTCCAGGTGGGCATCATGGCCCTCTCGGGGGTCACCAGCCTGCTCTGGCCCGGTCTGGAGCCCCAAGTCCCCACCTGGTCGGAGCTTCCACCCCTGGCTGGTATCGGGGCCTGCGCCGCGGCGGCCCAGCTCTTGATGACGCGGGCCTACCAGGCCGCCCGAGCGCCCCGAGTGGCCGCCGCGAGCCACGTCCAGCCCGTGTGGGGAGGCCTCGCCGACCTCGTGTTCTTCGGGCTCCTCCCGAGCCTCAACACCTGGGTGGGGGGTGCCATCGTCATGGCGGCCGTGGGCTGGTTGGTGTGGCGCACACCCGCCACACCCGACACCGACTCGCATGCGCGCTGAGCGAGACGATCAGCCTCCCAGGCGGACCGCCATGGTCTGCAGCACCGAGCTCAGATCGCTGATTCGGCACTCCCCATCCACCTCAGAGGCGATGGGAGCGTACTGCCCCCCGGTCGACTTGGCCGCGTCGACCAGCCGCTCGATGCCCCAAGAGGTCGCGGAGCCCGTGTTGCAGCTCAGGTCCGGGGCGGGACCCACCACCCAGATCTCGAGTTCGGGCACCACCTCGTCCAAGGCCTCCAGGTACAACGACACGTCGTCATCCCCTTGGGAGAGGCGCCGAGAGCCGTCACCCTCGTCGGTCACGATGAGCATGATCGGAGCGGCCCCCTCGCGACGAAGGGCGGTGTTGGTTCCAGCGTAGGCGGCGTCCCAGCCACCCATGCCGTCGTCGCAGACCGCAGGCGGCTCATCGAAGGTGCGGCACCAGGCCAGCAGGGCGGCCTCGAGGTGCTCCTCATCGCCGCTGTCGCAGCTGGGGGTCCACCCGTCCGATCCGCAGACACAGTCGAGGTACTGCTCGCTCAGCACTCCTTGCGGGTCATCGCCACACTCGAAGTCATCGTCATCCACCACCGATCCTGGCTCGTAGCAGACGCCCTGGCAGACCACCGCAGCCTCCATCTTGTCAGCGGCACCGGCCTCTCCAACGTCCACCACGTCGGCCAAGAGCTCACCGGCAGAGCCATCTTCGACGGCGACCGTGCTCAGCCCCACCTGCACAGAACTTCCGCTCGCACCGAGCGCATCCACAAAGG
>JAERSX010000792.1 GCA_016845285.1 Deltaproteobacteria bacterium
TGTCTTGCCCGCCCACCACCAGTCCTTGCTCGCGGGCGCCCTGGTGAGCGGAGAGTTCGTTCCCTTCGAGAAATTCAAGCACTCGATGGCCTACCTGGACAGCGGAGAGGAGGCGGCTCTGGCCTTCGGACAGGTGTCCACCATGATCCGGTACCTCATCGAGAGCTCGGGGGATGAGGTCCTGCCTGGCCTGATGCGCCGGGTGGGGGAGGGGGAGGACCCCCAGCAAGTGGTGGCGGCGCTCGCAGGTCATCCCGACTGGGAGGACTTCCGCCAGGGTTGGCTGGCCTGGCTCCGCACCCTTCCGCTCATCGAAGAGCAGCTCTCGTCGCTTCCCGTGGTTCTCGATGGTGACGGAGACGAGTTCGACAGCGACCCGCTGCTCGCCCAGAACGCCCAGCTCCGCAAGCTCGCCCGCATCGGAGATCTGCTCCGTGAGGCCGGCCACTTCCGGGCCGCGCTGGTGGAATACGGCAAGGCCATCGACCCCGAGGGGCCACCGTCACCCATGCTGCTGGCGCGTCGTGCCGCATGCCACGAAGCGCTCGGCGAGCTCGACGCTGCGCTGCTCCTCACGGACGAGGGCGTGCGCCTCTACCCCGAGTTCACCCTGCTCCAGGTCACACGGGGGCGCCTGCTCGATGCCACGGGCCGAGTGCCCGAAGCGCTGGTCGCGTGGAAGGCAGCCCACGATCTCAACCCCTACGATCCGGCCGTCCAGCGTGCTCTGGTCGAGGGCTACGGTGCGGTCGGGCAACCGGAGTTGGCCCGACGTCACCTCCGCTATGCCCGCATCCTCGCCACGGGTGGCGCCATCACCGATGGCTGAGCCCAGCCAGCACCCTTCAGGAGGAGCTCCATGAGCTCGCAAGATCCGCCCCGCCCCGAGACCGTCGACGACGGGGTGTTGTTCGACCGCCTGACCGCCGTGCGCGGCGAGCTCATGGCCGCCATCGGCACCCGCATCGTGGGGCAACACGACGTCATCGAGCAGCTGCTCATCGCGTTGTTCGCCCAGGGGCACTGCCTCTTCGTGGGCGTGCCTGGACTGGCCAAGACCCTCCTGGTCCACACGACGGCCCAGGCCCTGGGTCTCGACTTCGGCCGGGTCCAGTTCACCCCCGACCTCATGCCGGCCGACATCACCGGGACCGAGGTGCTTCAAGAGGACCGGAGCACGGGGCACCGGGAGCTCCGCTTCATCAAGGGGCCCATCTTCACGCACCTGCTCCTGGCAGACGAGATCAACCGAACGCCGCCCAAGACCCAGGCCGCCCTGCTCGAGGCCATGCAGGAGCGTCGGGTGACGGCGGCGGGGCGCACCCACGAGCTGGAGTCGCCCTTCCTCGTCTTCGCCACCCAGAACCCCATCGAGCAGGAAGGTACCTACCCCCTGCCCGAAGCAGAGCTCGACCGCTTCATGTTCTCGGTCTCCGTGAGCTACCCCAGCGAGGCCGAGGAGATCGAGGTCGTCGAGCGCACCACCACCGGTCGGGAGACGTCCATCTCGCCGGTCCTCGACCGGGCCTCCTTGCTGGAGCTGCAGGGCCTGGTGCGTCGCCTTCCCACCAGCGATGCCGTCACTCGCTACGCCGTGCGCCTCGCTCGAGCGAGTCGTCCGGGTCCGGACGCGGTGGAGCCCGTGACGCGCTGGTTGCGTTGGGGCGCTGGGCCTCGCGCCAGCCAGTACCTGTCCCTGGGTGCGCGGGTTCGCGCGGCATTGCGGGGCCATGAGGTGCCCGACTTCGATGACGTACGCGCCGTGGCGCCGGCCGTGCTCGGCCACCGAATGGTGCGCAATTTCCAGGCCGAGGCCGAGAACATCGCCCCCGAGCAGATCGTCGCGCGGTTGCTCGAGCACGTGCAGCCCTGAGTACCGCTCCTGCCCAGCTCTGGGATCCCGAGGTGCTCGCCCGCATCGGCGCGCTGCACCTTCGGGCCCGTCAGCTCGTCGACGGCTTCCTCCACGGGGGACATGTCAGCCGACGCACGGCCAGCAACGTGGAATTCGCCGACTTCAAGGAGTACACGCCTGGAGACCCGCTGAGGGATCTCGACTGGCGCGTGGCGGCTCGTTCGGATCGGCTGGTCGTGCGCCGCCACCGAGCCGAGACCGAGCTCGCTGCCACCCTGGTGGTAGACGCCAGCGCCGACATTCGGACCGGCAGCGCAGGTCGTGGAGGGCGACCACCCCTCGACGATGGCAGCAAGTGGGCCACGGCCGCCACCCTGGCCGCCACCGTCGCGTACTTCCTTCAGCGTCGCGCCGAGCCCGTTGGCCTCGCGGTCCTCGGTGGCGAGGGTGTTCGCTGGCCATGGGTCCCACCTCGCACCGGGGCCGGCCACCTCGCCCAGATCCTCGGCGTGCTCGCGCAGCTGCGACCGGCCGGTCGGGCCGACCTGGGCGAGGGGCTTCAGGCGCTCGGCCAGCGTCTCAGACGTCGCTCGCTGGTGGTGTTGGTGAGCGACCTCATGGAGGAGCCCTCCGAGTGGGGGCCGGCCCTGTCCGCCCTGAGCGCTCGGACGGCGGATCTGCGGGTCGTCCACCTCTACGACCCCCGGGAGTTCGCCCTCGACTTCCCCGACGCCGGCCGCTTCTGGTCACCCGAGGGGGGAGACCCGCTGCCCATCGATCCTGCTGCAGCCAAGTCGCCCTTCCAGGAGGTGGTGTCGGAGTACCTCGACGAGGTGCGCGGGACCTTGGGCTCCTGGCGTGCCCAGCACGTGCTGACTCCCACTGATGCCCCTCTGGAGGGCGCTGTGGGCCAGATCCTGCGCGGGCTGCTGTGAGCGGGGGCGCACCATGAGTGGTGCCCTGCTGGCCCCCGCAGCTCTGGCGCTGGGTGTGCTGCTCGTGGGCCCGGTGCTGGCCCACATGGCCCGCCAACAGCCCGTTCGGCGCGTGCCCTTCGGGGCGATGATGCTCTTGCGACGACTCGTTCGGCGCTTGGAGCGGCGTCGGCGGATCCGCGACCTGCTCCTGCTCTTGCTCCGACTCCTCGCGGTGCTCCTGGTCGTGCTCGCGGTGACCCGGCCGGAGCTGCGCTGGCCGGGTGGCGCTCCCGAGCTCGGCGGTACCGGGGCTGTGGTGGTCGTCCTCGACAACAGCTTGTCCATGGACCTTCGCGAGGCCGGGCAGTCAGCGGAAGAGACCGCCCTGTCCCGCGCTCGAACCGAGGCGGTCGACCTCGTGCGAGGGCTGCCGCCGGGCACGCAGGTGGGCGCCGTGACCATCGCGGGGGCCGCCGAGCGGCTCACGCCCACCCTGTCCTCCGACCCGGACGCAGTGGCGGCCAGCCTGGCCCGGGTGCAGCAGAGCCAGGCTGGCACCGATCTTCGTGGCGGCATCCGCGAGGCCCGGAGGCTCCTGGCCGGCCAGGGGGGCGAGGTGGTGGTGTTCACCGATGAGGCTGGCCCCGTCGCGGTGCCCGCGGCCACCGACGAGCTCTCGCTGCTCACCGAGCAGGGTGGCGCCTTGGTGCCGCGCTCCCAGCGAACCGAAGACGCCGCCAATGTCGCGGTCGTCGATGCGCGGTACGGCTCTGGTCCCGAGGGCGGCAGCGTGCGGGTTCGGGTGGCCAACTACGGCCCTGCTGAGGTCGAGGTTCCCGTCACCGTCGAGCTTCCCGACGGCACGGAGATCACGGCCTTCGTGGTGATCGCGCCGGGTGAGACGGCGGAGGAAGCGGTCACGGTGCCCCGGGTGTCGGACGGTGGGGTGGGTCTCGCCCGAGTCCAGGACGGACGCCTGGCCGCCGACGATGCCTTTGCCTTCCACCTTCCGCGGG
>JAERSX010000793.1 GCA_016845285.1 Deltaproteobacteria bacterium
AGATGGGCTTTGAGGCGACCTGCCTGCTGCTGTGGGAGGGCGGTCCGAGGCCCTTTGCCCCGTGTGTCGGCCAGCTCGCCCCCGGGCACGCCGACGATGCCCCTCTTCCCAGGCTCGCCGCGCTGTTGGCCCTCCATGCCCTCGACGACCCCGACCGGGTGGGCCGTCGGGGGACCGCGGAGCTGGCTGCCGCCGCTCGGGTGCTTCGGTTGTTGGCGGCGGGCCTGGCTCCTGATCCGATCCGCTGTCGGGCCGCTGCGCAGGCTCCTCGGGTGGCAGACGTACTCGCGCTCGCTCTGGGCGCACCGGCCGCAGCCGACGCCCTCGACGCCGCCCTCGTGGTGTGTGCGGAGCATGAGCTCAACGCGTCCACCTTCGCCGTTCGGGTGGCGGCCAGCACAGGGGCCGACCTGGCCTCGTGCCTTGGTGCAGGCCTTGCGGCCCTGAGCGGTCCCCGGCATGGGGGCGCCAGCGTGCGGGTCGAGGCTCTCTTCGATGTCGTGGGTCGTCCGGAGCGTGCCGTCGGCGTGCTGCGCACTCGGGCCACCGAGGGGCGCCCCGTTCCTGGTCTTGGCCACCGGCTCTACCCGCACGGCGATCCTCGGGCTTCGATCCTGTGGCGCGTGGCCGCCCGAGGGCCCCACGGAACCGCCCTCGCCGACGCACTGGCCGAGGCTCTCGAGCGCCAGGGGCAACCGCGGCCCAACCTGGACTTCGGCCTCGTGTGCCTCCGGCGTGCCTGGGGGCTCCCTCGGTTCGCTGCACAGCTGATCTTCGCGGTGGGACGGGTCGCCGGCTGGGTGGCTCATCTCCAGGAGGAGCGGGCGCGCGCGCAGCTCATTCGGCCCCGGGCCCGCTACATAGGCCCTGCCTCTTCAGCGGTGGCGGGGGATGTGGCAAGCTGAAGACCCCGGAGGGGCATGTGGACGAATCGGTCGAGCAGCTCTTCGCCGCCAATCTCGAGCTGGAGTCCTTCCGGCCGGGCTTTTCCGCGACCGATGTCGACGGGCTCGTCGAGTTCTACCGCGAGGCCTTCGGTTTTCGCGTCATCAGCAGCTGGCGGGGCTTCGCGCTGCTTCGGGGTGGTGGCGCCGAGCTGTCCATCCGCTTTGCCGAGGAGCCACACCCACAAGAGGCCTACCTCTACGTGCGCGGCATCGAGGGAGCACTCAACCGGGTTCGCCTCCATGGGGCCGAGGTGCTCCGTCCCCTGAGTCAGCATCCGTGGGGTCTGGTTGACTTCGTGTTCCGGGATCCGGCGGGCAACCTGGTGGGCGTCGGAGAGCGACGGCAGAGCTAGACCGCCAGGCCTCGAGGAAGCAGGACCACATGTAGGTGCTGTCCTGGCCGGGCGAGAGCTGGAACAAGGCATCGGTCGTGCGCACCTGGTAGATGCCCGCCACTTGGAGCGAGGTGGCGACGATCTCGGTCAGGGGAAGCGACCAGTCACCGACGTGGAGCGAGCGGGTGTCGAGGCGGATGGGGCCCTCGGCCACCGGCACCGGATCAGCACCTCGCTCCAGCCGACCCACGCTGGCCTGGGGGCCGGAGAGCACGGTGCCGTCGGCCTCGTAGCGGTCACGATTCGCCACGGGCGGGCTTCCCAGGTGTGCCTGGAGTAGGTCGCTGGCCTCTGTCAGGGGCAGGTCCGCCTGACCGTGGGTGCCCCGCAGGACGTTGCGAAGGTCCATGCGCCAGGCCGCGTCGCAGGCGCTGCACCCCACACCGTCGCCGTCTGCCGACACCGCCAGCGCGCGGAGCTGGCCACAAGCGGGGCACCCGAACAGGAAGAAGGGCAGGCCTTCGGCGAGGCGTCGTCCCCAGGTGAGGCCCTTCAGCTCTGGGTGGGGTTCGATGGCCAGGCGCTTCCCTACGTCCGCGGTGATCTCGGCGGCGCTGAGCGATTCGGGGTAGCGATGCGGGCCCTCGTAGACGATGTCGATGGGCACCCAGCGCATGCGAGTGGTCCACCGGGGCTGATGAATGTGACCCCCCGTCACCCGGGCGAAGACGACCTCGGCGTCGAGGCGCTTGATGAGACGCCCGAGGCCATCGCCGATGTGAAGAAGGCGCCCGTCCCAGGTTCGCTGGCCCTCGGCGAAGATGGTGATGGTGTGGCCGGCATCGTAGAGGGCGGCCACGGTGGCCATGCTCTCGCGGTCCTTGACGTACTTCATCTTCGGAAAGGCGCCGAAGAAGCGAATGAGTGCCGCAACCCAGGGGTACCTGAAGAGCTGCGCCGAGGTCATGAAGTGTGTGGGTCGACCCAGGTGCAGGGCCACCCACACCGGGTCCATGAGCGAGGTGTGGTTGGGCAGCAACAGGTAGGGGCGGTCACGTGGGAGCGTCTCGGCCCCCCGCACCCGGAGTCGCCACACGAACCGTGACATCGGCCAGAGCAGGGCGAGCGCGAGCACCCAGCCCAGCCAACGTGCGGGACCGATGCCGTGCCAGCGAGGAGCAGAGGCAGCCATGTTCGAGAGCATATGCGCGCCCACACACAGGGAGCGTCAGAGGCGTCTAGAGCAGCTCGACCGGCACGCCTCGGCGGGTGGACTTGGCGACCCGGCGTCGGTCCGTGCGCCAGCCGCGCTTCATGCGTCGCTCTTGTCCGCGTGTGGCACCGAAGGTTCGGATGGACAGCTCGGTGGACTGGAGCAGCCAGGCTCCTGGAACCGAGCTGGTGCCCACGCCCATGCGCAGGTCGACGTGCTTCCACGAGAACTGCCACGCGGCGCTGGCCACGTAGGCCTCGCTGATGGGCACGGCACCCTCGGATGCCGCCTCCAAGGCGGTGTCGAAGCCGAACAGCGGTGGGAGCTCGGGCAGCTCTACGCCTGCGTCCACGACACCCCACACCATGGCCTGGCCCTGCAGCACGATGGAGTCGCGGCGGTTGAGGCGCAGGTCGGTGGCCACGTGTACCGAGGTGGCCTGGGCCGCGGCTTGGATGTCGAGCTCACCGGCGCGCGCTTCGAGATCGAGCTCGGAGATCTCCACCCCGTAGACCGTGGCAGGGAGCAGTCCGATGGCTCCGGACACATCGGGGGTCCCGTTCGCCCGGAGCCAGGTGTGGCTCCAGCCGCCGTGCAGCGACCAGCCCCCCGCCACCTGAACCGACAGGGTGTTGCCCCAGCCACTCTTCGATGCGGTGAAGTCGCCCAAGGGCAGCCGGTAGTGGTGGCCGTCGACGGACAGGTCCACGGGGCCGAGCCGCAAGGGGTTGACCTTGGCGCTCAGGTTCTGCACGCCCAGGGCCAGCAAGGCCGGTGCCGTGCCCACCTGGGTTCGCGGCAGCACGCCGGCTTGCATGCTGGCCAGACCCAGCCG
>JAERSX010000794.1 GCA_016845285.1 Deltaproteobacteria bacterium
TGGGGTTGATGCCCAGCTTTGCCTTCAGGCCACCCCCCACGCCCAGCGCGGCGCCCACGTTCCCCTCGGCGGCGACCATGCCGGAGCTCTCCGCCTTCAGCGAGCCCTTCGCCTCGGCTCCTGCACCGGCGCGGGCGTCGACACCGACACCAGCCCGCAGCAGCTCGGTGTCGCCTTCGCCGAAGAGCCAGCTGCCTGCTCGCGTCCAGAAGCTCTCGGGCAGCTGGTCGAGCAAGCGGTCGTCGAAGTTTCCAGGCAGGTTGTCGGCCCAGTCGGCGAGCATCGGGCCGTAGTCGTCCTTGCGTCTCCAGTCGAGGGTACCGGCCAGCTCGGCGCTGGCCTTGGCGCCTGCGAACAAGCTCAGGTCGCCGCCGAGCTCGGCGCCCTCCTTGCCCGCCTTGGCGGTGCCCTTGGCCTTCGCCCGCGCTTCGACCGCACCGACGAGCGTGCCGTCCACGCCCAGGGCGTGATCCTGGAGCTGGAGGAGGTCGTGTTCACCGTGGATCTGTCCCTCGACGGCGGTCAGTGCGGCCCCGAGGTCGGCGTGAAGCGAGCTCTCGTCCTCGGTCCGCCTGCCACCCAGGCTGGCACTCAGCTCGGCCCCGCCGGCCCGAGCGGTGGCGGTGGCTCCGGTGGCCAGGGTCTCCTGCTGGGCCCACAGCTCCTTGGAGTCCTGTCCCCCGATGCTGGCTGAGGCGTTGCCTCGGGTGTCGAGGTCGAGGGATGCGCTCTGGTTGCCCATGCGCCGCGCGACCCCGACCTTGCCGGTCAGCCCCTTCTTGCTGCTCGCCGACAGAGCGAGCCCGGCCGAGGTGTCTCCGTTGCGAAGCGTGGTGCCGACCTTGCCCGACAGGCCCTGCTTGGTGAGGCTTCCGGAGCCGCGGGTCGTGGCCGTCCAGTCGCCGAGCTCGCCGGTGGTGCTGGCGCTGGCCTGGGCCGAGGGAGTGAGGCGACCGCGTTGGTCGACGCTCAGGTTGCCGCTGAGCACGTGATCGATCTCCCCCGTGCGGCCCTGGTGGCTCAGCGCCGCGTTTCCGCGGGCGTGAAGCGCTGGGCTGTCGTCGCCCTGCTGGCGGATGCCTGCGTTGCCGGAGGCCGTCGCGGACCACCCCCTGCCGGCCACCGAGGCACGTCCGGCGACGGAGCCGCTCAGGCCCTGGTCGTCGGCGGTGGCCGTGGCGTGGCCGTTGGCGCTCGCCGGGCCGTTCGACCAGGTGCCCTTGGTCTGCCCGGTGAGTGCCGGGAGGTCGAGGTCGAAGCCAGCCCCGCCGATGTCGTCGAGCTCATCGGGCCCGGCCTCCAGCCAGCCTTGCAGGGACTCCAGCTCGCCCGTCATGCGGCTGCTGCTCGTGTCCATCCCCCAGCTCGGCTGTGCCTGGAGCTGCTCGAGTCGGGCTGCGTTGGAGACGCTGGGCTTGGGTGCCGCCTGATCGGCTTCGAGGCTGTCGACAGCATCCATCAGGATGGCTGTCCGGTGGGACTGGGCTGGCATGCCTGGAAGGTAGGGCCACGCGGTCAGCGACCCAATGTCGCCGGGATGACGTGGAGCAGCAGGTGCGGGCTGCGCGCGTCGATCACTGCGAGGCGGACTCGACGATCTCCTGCAGACGGCTCAGGTAGCCGTGCATCTTCTGCTTGGGGATGGACATGAATTCGTAGGGGCCCTGCGCTGGCCGGAACTCCTGCGCGAACTCCCCCTTGTCTTGGAGGTAGACGTAGTCGGGGTACGTGAAGAGCTGGGGCATGATGGCCACGATCTCATCGTTGCTGCGGCCCTGCTGCTCCAGGATCTCGACGACGTCGTGGTAGGTGAAGAGCTGTCCCTCCAGCTCCACGAGCCACTGTCCCCCCACGATCTGTCCGTCGGCATCGAGCTCGATGCTGTAGAGGTAGCGGTCGGTGCGGGCGTGGTGGTTGCCCTTGTCTTCGGTGGACTCGTGCTGGGGTGCGATCTCGAGTGTGTAGGTGAGGTCGGTCTCCACCACGACCTCTTCGACCGCATCGCTCGATGCATGGCGATCGGGAGCCCGTCGTAGGCGCTCCCTGGACTCGAAGGCGTAGGCTGGCTGGTTCCACTTCTCGGTGCTGCTGTCCATGTCGATGCCAAAGGCCTGGCCCTCTTCGCCGAGCTTCTGGGCCATCACGGCGTGGAAGGCGCCGGGGTTCACGTCGTAGCTCCCGGTATCTCGGGGATCTCGGCCGCTGTGGTTGAAGCCCATGCTGCGCTGGGGCGAGTTCTCGGGGAACTGCTCCTGGGAGGCGCGGGAGGTCACGGCTTCGCCTTGATGCCAGGTGAGCAAGGCCTTGATGTCGGAGGACGAGAAGGGAACCTGGATCCCGTCGGGGTTGGTCATGACGACCGGCCTGGGCTCGGGGAAGTGGATGGCCGCCTGGGCCCAGCCGTGGCAGTAGCCCTGCCAGCTCGCGGTGCCCTCGGTGTTGGAGATCTTCATGGAGTCGGTGAGGGGGTAGCGGTAGTCGCCCACGAACAGATCGTACTTCTCGGCGGGAGAGAGCAGCGCGATCCCCTCGGGGCTCATCTGTCGGAGCGACTCGAGGTCAGGACTGTCACCTGCGCGCTCCCCCGTCTGCCAGCGGTGGGCGATCCCTCCCTTGTTCTTGGCCCAGTAGTCGCCAGACCAGGGCGTGCGCTCGGCCCTCCCTGACTTGGCCATGGAGGCGTAGTCCATGTTCACACCGGGCAGGAGGTACTCGGGGTGATCGGAGTCGTGGATGGCCCCCGGCTGTGGCTGTGCCCACTCGGCGCCGGCGGCCCAGCCGAAGGCTGTGTCGGTGGTGTTGTCTGCGATCAACACCTCCTCGGAGCTACGGGCCATCTCGTCGAGGCGCCAGCTGTTGCTCTCGCCCACGTTCGTCGAGGGAGAGGAAGCCACGGCGCTGGTCGTGGATGATGACTCGCGAAGCTGGGGTGTGGCGTGGCTGTACATGGGCCCTCCTGTGGGGCCAAGCTATGGGGGCGATTCCGTCTGCCGATGACGCCGCGCTGACGCCGGAGGTGCGGGGCCTCGCGCAGGGGGAGGCACCCACCCAAGCCATCCTCGTGCGGACAGGCCAAGGGACTCCAAGCTTTCTTCTGGTCTGCCCCCGGGTGGCATCGTCTGGCGAAGCCTCGGCGGATTGAGCACGCTCCCTCGGAAGGTGGCGTTATGCCCGCGCCAGATGGCCAACTCCTCCGAGCGCTCCTTCTCAACGCCCGCCATACTCGTCGGGCTGCTCTGGTCGACCTTGCTCTTCGCCAACGACACCTGGGAGGCCTGGATCGGCTTCCGCAAGGGTCTCAACAAGGTGGACGCTGACGCCGAGACCCAAGAGCTCCTCTTGGCGGCCATCGTGGACTACGTCGTCCGCATCGCCTCGGGGCACGTCATCTTGGCCGTGCTCGGCAGCCTCTGGCTGTGGAGCTGGCTGCGCCTGCTGGTGCCAGACACCCGCCGGCCTGCTGCGTGGGCTCTGATCTTCGGTGGCCTGAGCACCTTGAGCCTGTACGGGTGGCAGATCACCCTCCTGCCCACTCTGCACGACTGGTTTCCCTGGCGAAGCGCCTGGGTGGCAACCTTCACACCCGGCGTGTTGGCGGTGGTTCACGGGGTGATCGGCCTCGCCCTCGCGGTGTGGCTCTTGCGTGGCTGGCGCCACGATCTCCCGGCCCTCGGGCGACGTCTCGTGCCCCTGGCTGCGCTCGTGGGCGGCTGGATGGCGGTGGAGTGGGAGCCGGCTCCCGAAGCCGCTGTGGGCAACGCCGGCCCCAATGTGGTGATCATCGGCATCGACAGCTTGCGTCCGGATCACCTCGCATCGCAGGGCTACTTCCGCGACACTGCTCCCCACATCGATGCCTTCCTGGAGGAGGCCGTGCTCTTCGAGCACGCCTGGACACCCCTGCCGAGGACCTATCCCTCGTGGATGTCCCTGCTGACGGGGGCCCTGCCCATCGATCTGGGCATCCGCGACAACCTCCCAGCGCCCGATGCCCTGGTGCCCGAGCGTCCCACCCTTCCGCAGGTGCTCAGCGAGCAGGGCTGGCACACCACCTTCGTGACCGACGACAGCCGCTTCTCCTACA
>JAERSX010000795.1 GCA_016845285.1 Deltaproteobacteria bacterium
CCGATCGTCCAGACAGTGCCGCAGAGGGCCAATATGGATGTGCCGCTCATACGCCGGATGCGCCTGGTCATGGTGTCTCCCCGTCTCGTGTATTGAACGGAGGCTTATGGCACCCAGAGCTCACGCTGACCATTTCCCTTGGTAGGTGTCCGATGGCTTTCTTCCCTGTGGGTACGGGCGGGTGCGCCTGGCGGATCGGAGCGAGGGGAAATGAGGTGTGGGCGGACGTGGTCTCGCGCGCTCCGCGAGTCGTGCCTGGCGATCGGATCGTGCGCGAGCGACATGACCGCGGTGTCCGCTGTGCGGGGTCGTGGGCCGGACCTCGGATGATGAGCGGGCTCTTGAGGCACCCGCTTCGGGAGCTGGCTCCAGGTCTGGGCTACGCTACTGCACTGGAGGTCCTCTTGGCCACTCTTCGTCGCAGTCAGCTCCTCTCCGTGGGTAGTCCCGCGCCCAGCTTCCGCCTCGCCGACCAGAATGGCCAGGAGCACGGTTTCTCCGACTACCGTGGCAAGCCCGTGGTCCTGTTCTTCTACCCCCGCGATGCGACCCCTGGCTGACGCGTCGAAGCGCGCGGGTTCCGCGACGCCAACCAACAGTTTGCAGATGCCGGTGTGGTTGTGCTCGGCTGCTCCATGGACAGCGTGGGCAGCCACGCGAAGTGGGACGCCGAGGAAAAGTTTGGCTACCCCTTGCTGGCCGATCCTGACGGCATCTTGGCTCAAGCCTTCGGGGTCCACCGTGGCGTCGGTCCCTTCCTGCAGCGGGCCTCTCGAGTGACCTTCGTCATCGGACCTGGCGGCATGGTCGCCAAGATCTTCGAAGGCGTGACCCCCCGCGGCCACGCCGACGAGGTCTGGCAAGGGCTGGAGGCGTTGGGCTTCGTCTGAGTCGGCCCGTCTCCCGGGGACGCTTGTCAGCTCGATGTGAGAAAAGGCTTTAGCCGCAGGCTGTCGCTCGGTACGATCTGCGGATGTCCCCCGGTATTCTCCACGCCGTCTGGCTCACCTTCGCCGGTTGTGGGTCCGACTACGGCCTGGGTGACATGGTGCCCACGGCGGGTGAGCAGACCGATGTGTGGGCGGAGCCCGTCGAGGTCTACCCCGAGGTCGGGCCTGTTGGCGAGGCCGACGACGAGCTGCACGCGAGCGAGACACCCGTGGAGGGGGACGTGATCATCGACGTGCGCCTGGACGCCGGCTTCCAGCGTCTGCGGTGGGGCCACGAGACGGCTCGCTGCACGGTGCAGGCCTCCTTCCACCTGACCAGCGAGGACTTCACCGGAGCCGTTGGCATCGAGGAAGAGGAGACCGAGGAACCCGAGGGCGTGCACTGTGAGTTCGGCGACGAGCCTGTGGGCGACAACAGCGGGTCTGGGTACGGCGATGGCTGGCTGCTGAGCGGTGAGCTCGCCGGTCCCGAGGAGATCTACCTCTTCGACGAGCAGGAGCAGCCGCTGGTCCTCGAGCTGGTCGAGGTGGGGGACGGGCAGCTCCGCTACGAGCTCGTCGACTGCGATGAGGAGACCTTCCCCTTCGGTCAGGCCCTCGACCTCGACGTACCCGAAAACGACGGGGCGGTCCCCGGGTTCCACATCGGTGAGGCCATCGTGGTGGGGGCAGGTCTGGACTACCTCTGGCCTGCCGCTGAGGACACGGACCACAACCGCCGCTTCCATCTCGGAGAGGGCCAGGACTTTCCGCTGGAGTGGACATTTCTCCATCCCACGCCCACCATGGGCGAAGGCACCGAGGCACCGCCGCAGGTGACCGTGCGCATGCAGAGCGGCCCCCACCAAGAGGAGCAGGCCGACGAGTTTCTGGCCTGCACGTCCTCTGAGGAGGATGGCTTGACCATCCCCGCCGATGTCCTCGCCAACTTCAGCTTCAATCCCGATCCCGAGGTGGAGACCTATGACACCAGCCTCGACATCCACGCCGTGACCGACGGTCCGCGCTGGACCAGTCCCTGGGGTCAGTCGGTGCGGGTGACCTCGACCATCACCGCGGGGGGCGCGGTGTTCCTGGCGCCGGGGGAGTAGGCAGAGGGATCACGCGTCCTTCGAGGCGGGCTTTCTCGGCGGCGAAGGTGGTGAGATGAGTCTCGAGGCTCACAGCCGGGCCGCTGCGTACGTGGTCGGCCTCACCGGTCCTGAGCGCGGCGAGGAAGGCCTGCATGAGCGCCTGGTCTCCGTCGGCGTGGGTGCCGATCACCGCGTGTTCCTCGGGCTCGACGCGGGAGATGCTGCCGTCGCGGAAGTCGGTCAGCGTCCAGCCTCGCCCGTCGCCTTCGAGCTGGCCATGGGTGCCGAAGAGGCGGGTCTGGCGGCGCGCGAGGGGCGTGAAGGCCTGGACGGTGAGGGTGGCGCTGAGTCCACCTCGGTAGCCGATGAGCACCTCGTGGTGATCGGCCACGTCGTTGTCGCAGGCGTAGACGCAGCGGCCGTAGGGTCCGTGGCGAAGGGCATCTTCGACGGCATCGACCCGCTGCTCGGGGGTGAGGACGCTCACCGGCCAGCCCCACTGGCCGGCCCTGGCCCGTCCCAGGTAGAGCCGGGCGGCGTCGTAGGGACAGGTGTCGGCCACCGGGCAGTCGAGGCAGAGTGGAGTCGCGCCCACGGGCTGCTGCTCGGGTCGGAAGTGGTGGAGGCCCCCCATCGCGGCCACCGACTCGGCGGGCGCGCCTGAGACGTGCCGCAGCCAGTCGACGTCGTGGCAGGCCTTGGTCAAGAGCAGCGGTCCGCAGTCGGCGGTGCGGCGCCAGTTTCCGCGCACATAGCTGTGGGCGAAGTGCCACCAGCCCACGGGCTCCAGGCGCTGGATTCCCACGAGCTGCCCGATGGTGTCGGCCCCCAGCAGGCCCTCGAGGGCGCGGGTGGATGCGGTGTACCGGAGCACGTGGC
>JAERSX010000796.1 GCA_016845285.1 Deltaproteobacteria bacterium
GTGCGCTGTGATGCCACCGGTGCATCTTGGGGCCGCAGAACACGTGGTTGAGCACACCGAGGCGCAGGTCGGCGTTCGTGTGCTGCAACAGGCCCACGCTGCCCAGGCAGGCCTGCACCATGGCAAAGATCTCCGGGGCCATGCCCAGGCCGCCGACCCCTACGAAGAACGCGCTCGTGATCAGCGGCCCGACGGGATGGTTCCGAATCGCGCGGGCTGTCGTCAGGTTGCTGGCGCTGTGGTGCACCTCGTGGATGGGCCACAGCACCGGGATCTCATGCATCAACCGGTGGTGCCAGTACATGCACAGATCCAGCAGCAGCAGGGCCACGCCGAACTGAAGCAACACGGGCGCCTGGTCGAGCTGCAGTCGGGTCCACAACCCCCAGCCCTGAACCCAGTCGTTCAGGGCAAAGCCGAAGAACAGGGTGACGCCGAGGAGCAGCCCCTGAAACAGCCCGTTGGGTACGGCGCCGGACATCAAGGCGTGCACAAAGTCTGTGTTGCGCTGGGTGAGGCTGGCACCCCAGGCCTCCGAGTAGGGAACAGCGCGCTCCAGAAGCAAGCCCAGGCCGATGACACCGATGCTGACCCCGACCACCACCGCCATGGGGGGTGCACCGGCGCGCACCACCACGTAGGCGATGGCCAGGCTGCCGAGCACGATGACGGGCCAACTCAACACACGCAGGGCTGGCTTCACCCACCAGGTCACGGGCTCGACCACCTGGTGTGCCCAGTTTCGCATCACCCCACGACCGGCCAGCTGACAGGTCTCTTCCAAGCCGATCCGCTCGGGGCCGCGGTCGTCCGCTGCACGGAAGGTGGTGTATTGAAAGGCCAAGCGGGGCCCCAACAGGGGGATCCGGTGCCAAGCCACCTGGTCCCACACAGAGAGGTTCGGTCCAAAATTCCGGTTGTTCTCTTCCGGGCGAAGGCTGTGGTGCCAGCGGTGAAAGGTGGGGCTGGCGAACACCCGGCCCAGCGGCCCCACACGAATGTGTACATTCGCGTGTTGGAGCAGGCCGTTGGCCACCGCAAAGCCCTGGCACATCACGAACACCACCGGAGGCAAGCCGGCTGCGGTCAAGGACGCCCAGATCAACGTGGTGATGGCGGGACTGAGCGGGTGGTGGCGCCCCGTGCGAGTGGGCGACAAGGTGCGCATGGCGTGGTGGATTCGGTGGGTCTTCCACAGCAGAGGCACCTCGTGCATGCAGCGGTGCTGCCAATACAGGGCCAGGTCCAGCACCAACAGGCCGAGCCCGAACTGGGCGAGTATCGGCAGGCCGTGAAGACCCAAGAGCGACCAGAGGTCGGCTCCCACAGACCACCCAAGCCACGCGCCCAGGCTGCTCACGGCCACGGTCACGAGCGCGTGCGCGCTCCCCTCACTGATCAGGATGTGGGCCAGATCCAGGCGCACGGCGGAGCCATCGCCACGCCAGTCGTCGCGCAGCGGGTTGAGCCACTGCAGGGCGAAGACGCACGCAACGCACCCCAGGGTGACCGCCACGCTGACCCCTGGCGCAGCCCAGCCAGCATGATGCAGGGAATAGGCGCCCCAGACCGCCCCAACGATGAGCACGGGCCATCCCAGCACGGTCAGCGCCTTGCCGGACAAGCGCGCGCCCCAGGGCTCCGTGTCCACGCGCAGGTAGTCGACCCAGTCCCGCAGCGGGTCTCGGAACTGTTGCCACCAGTTGTTCAGCAGTGACGAATCGTCCATCAAGGACTCGCTCAGGCCCAGCAGGGAGGGCGAGGTGCGATCGGTCGGCAGGAAGAAGGTGGTCCGCTGGTACGCCATGTGGCGGCCGAGCAGCGGCAGCTTGTGCCACGGCACGTGATCCCAGAAATTGCACAGCAGACCGAAGTTGTTGTCCCACTCGGCGGTGTGGTTCGAGTGGTGCCAGCGATGCACCCTGGGGGTGGGAAACCAGAGGTCGAACCAAGGGGTTCGGATGTCGGCGTTGGCGTGCTGGAGCCATCCCTTGGCAATGATCCAGACGCTCAACATCACCAAGACTTCGGCGGGAGGCCCCAACAGGCTGAAGGCCAGGGTCAGGCTGGCCGTGACGAGCGGGCCGAAGACATGGTTGCGAATGCCCGTGGTCGCGGTCAGCTGGCGAGGGGAGTGGTGCACACGGTGGACGCGCCAGAAGTACCGGTTGCTGTGGAAGCAGCGGTGTTGCCAGTACAGGCCGAAGTCCAGGATCAACATGCCGAGCCCGAACTGCAGCAGCAGCGGCAGAGAGCCCAGGCCCACCTGAGACCACAGGCCAGTGGCTTCAGGTCGCACCAGATGCACCCCAAAGGCCAAGGCCAAGACGAGCAACGTGGTGCGGAACACAGCGTGGGCGGTGACCTCCGTGAGCAGGATGTGCAACAGGTCCAGCTGGACCGACTTCCGTTGCCCAGCCCAGTCCGACCGGAACGGCATCCAGAGCTCCAAGGCCGTGCATCCCGCCAGGATGACCGCGGCCACCAGCACAGCCACAGCCGCCGCCGGCACCCCCATGCGGACCATGGAGAGCGTACACATCAAGGAGGCCATCATCGTGACCGGCCACACCCCGTAGGCCACGACCATCTTCACGGGCCCAAGACTCGGGGCGACCGGGATGTCGGAGGCGATCACGTCGGGCTCAGACGCCATCGAGGGTCGGGCAGCATGGTGACTCATGTTTGCCCCCTCAGTCTGCCATCCAGAGCGCCGCACCCCACGAAGCCGGCGGCACCCATGATGAAGACCCGCATCAGCGCACCACCTTGCCCGCCACCCGATCGGCCAGAGCAGGGGCCAGCTTGTTCATCCACACCATGACCTTGCCTCCCAGGGTCAGCACGACCTCACGGCGGCGGCCAGCGGTCGCATCCAGGATCGCGACAGCAGCATCGTCGGCGCTCATCACACCGCCCGAGGTGTGCCCCTGGTTCTGACCGGGGAGCCCGTCAGGGCCCAGCGCGACGTCTCGGATCTCCGTGTCGGTGTAGCCGGGGGCGACGATGCCCACGTGGACGCCCGAGTCGGCCCACTCGACGCGCAGCGACTCGAAGAGTCCGTGCACCGCGAACTTCGAGGCCGCGTACCCGCTCCGGGTGGGGAAGCCGCGCTTGCCGACGATGCTGGAGATGAACATCACCGATCCGCCCGACTCTCTCAGGTGCGGAAAGGCGTGCCGGGTGAAGAAGAGAGAGCCGAAGTAGTTCACGTCCATCATCCGGCGGAAGACCCCGATGTCGGTGCTCTCGAAGGCACCATTCATGGAGATCCCAGCGTTGTTGATCAGGACGTCCACACCTCTCGCTTCCGCGGCGAACCTGCCCACTGCCTGACGCGCAAACTGCTCGTCGGAGACGTCTCCCACCAGGATGGTGCTGCGGGCTTGCGGCCCCAGCTCATCGGCCAGTGCGCGCAGGCGCTGTTCACGACGGGCGACCAGACCGACGTAGGCCCCAGCGCGACCCAAGCGCAGGGCGAGGGCGCGGCCGATCCCCGACGAGGCCCCGGTGACGAGGACCGACTGGCCGCCGAAGGCCAAAGAGAAGGTGTCCGTTGGCATCTTGGCTCCGTCCGGGGGGCGGTGGCCCCGGCAGTGCCATGTTTTGCAAGCGCCGTTCCAGCTGACTCAGAGAACGCCAGAGCCCCCTTGACCACGGCTTCGGTCCCGCACGCGTCATCGCTCGACGACCATGTGTCGCCGATCGTTGTCGGGTTCGGCCAGCCCCTGGGATCAGCACCGACGGCGAAGAACGGCCGTCACCGTTCATTGACGCCGGAGAGCCCCGGCCCCAAGATGCGCCATGGCCAACTCACTGCCTCTGCCCTCGAGCCTCATCGCCCTTCGAGGCGTTGACCCTCGACTCGCCGAAGACCTCGAGAACGCCTTCTTGCGCCTGGCGATGGCAGGCGAGGCCCTCGTG
>JAERSX010000797.1 GCA_016845285.1 Deltaproteobacteria bacterium
GTGTGGGTGCCTGAGGGGCCACGATCCGGAGCGGCTGGTGGTGCTGACCGTCGAGGACGTGGACGAAGTTGTCTGCGCTGTCGCCGAGACCATGCACCGCGATGACCACGGGCATGGTGGCCGCCTCGGCACCCACCAGCAGCTGGGAGGAGACGAGCGCTGGGGTGGCCGGAGAGGGGACCTCGGGCGGCGTGGCGGCCACGCCCTCAGTCGTCTGGGCGGGCTCGGCACCCGACGGGTCACAGGCGAGCAGCAGGAGCAGGAGTGCGTGCATGGCTGAGCGTAGCGCGCCGACCGGCTCACCCCGTCCACGCTACCCTCGGTCCCGTGCGGTACCTCCCTCCAGCGCTGCTCCTGCTGCTCACCGTGGGGCTTGCCTACCTGAGCCGAGCCGATCGCATGACTCCCCAGGCCCTGACGGTGCTCGAGCTCGAGGGGCAGCTGGGCTTTCCCGTGTTCGTGCCGGTGCTGCTGGTGGCCCTCGTGGCCCTCGGGCTCACGGTGAAGGGAGACCTCGCGCGCCGAGGGTCCGCCAAGGCGATCCGGGCTCCGACCACGCGGCCGGTGGCGGGAACGAGCGCCGGTCCGGGCTGGCAGCGCACCGTCTCTCGCCAGGTGGACGACACGTACTTCGAGGACGGCGTGCAGCTGGTGGAGACCGGCCGCTCGAGCGACCCCTACGTGCTCCGGTTGGAGCGGGTCTCTCACGAGCGGAGTCGACGGGCGATCTTCCAGTTCGCCGAGGTGGTAGCCGGAATGCCGACCCCTCCGCGGGTTCGCATCTCCTTCGGCGAGGCACCTGAGCTGGGTGCGCCCAGGCACCATCTGGTGGCGGGCGCTTTCGCGAAGTTCTTCGATCGCTCGAGCTTTCGCGTCTTGCGCACGGGAGGTGACGTGGACGTGGTGTTCAGCGACCCCGACAAGCGCTGGCGCAGCTGAGTCACGCGGGCGGAGGTCTGCGTTAGGGCCGCGCCATGGGCATGGGCGATACCCACGGTTCCCGCTTCTCACGCGCCGGCAAGGGCCGCAGGCGCCGTCGTTCACGGGGCGACCCGCCTCCCACGGCGAGCACGGCCCGCTTCCTCCCCACCTGTCGAGCCGACCTCGAGGCTCGTGGATGGGATGAGGTGGACGTCGTCATCGTGAGCGGGGACGCCTACGTCGACCATCCCGCCTTCGGGCCGGTGCTCATCGCGCGCTTTCTCGAGAAGCTGGGCTTGCGCGTGGCCATGCTCGCCCAGCCGGACTGGCGCAGTGCGGATGCATTCCGTCAGTTCGGGAGGCCTCGGCTGTTCTTCGGCGTGAGCGCCGGCAACCTCGACAGCATGCTCAACCGGCTCACGAGCCAGAAGAAGCATCGGGCCGAGGACCAGTACAGCCCGGGCGGTGCCACCGACCGCCGCCCCGATCGGGCCACCGTGGTCTACGCCCAGCGCTGCCGGGAGGCCTTCAAGGGCGTGCCTGTGATCCTGGGTGGCATCGAGGCGAGCCTGCGCCGGATCGCCCACTACGACTACTGGTCGGACAAGGTCCGGCGCAGCGTGTTGATGGACAGCAAGGCCGATCTGTTGGTCTTCGGCATGGGCGAGCGCCCCATCCGGGAGGTGGCCACACGGCTCGCTGCCGGCGAGGCCATCAGCGACATCCGCAACGTCCGCGGTACCGCCTGGATCGCTGGCAAGGCGCAGCTGCCACGTCTGCTGGCCAATCGCAGCCGCTACGTCACCGACGGCGGCGTGGTGGAGCTCCCCGCCTACGAGGTGGTCTCCAAGGACAAGGTCGCCTACGCCCGCATGGCCCGCGACTTCCAGCGGGAGACCAACCCGGGCAACGCGCGCCCTCTGCTCCAGCGCCACGGTGACCGCGCGGTGTACTACAACCCGCCGGCCTGGCCCCTCTCGGATGGCGATGGCACCGAGGGTGGCGACGGCGCCGGTCCCGTCCGGAGCCCGGTGTCCGTGCCGGGTGACGCGGGCCAGGGCCTCACCATGGATGCCCTGTACGACCTGCCGTTCACGCGTCAGCCACATCCCGGCTACGCGGCCAAGATCCCCGCCTACGAGACCGTCAAGCACAGCGTGGTGCTCATGCGGGGCTGCTTTGGCGGTTGCACCTTCTGCAGCATCACCGAGCACGAAGGCCGAATCATCCAGAGCCGCTCCGGCGCCAGCGTGCTGCGCGAGGTGAGGGCCCTGCGGCGGAGCGCCGGCTTCCGCGGCACCATCAGCGATCTCGGCGGGCCCACTGCCAACATGTACCAGATGAAGTGCAAGAGCGAGGCCATCGAGTCGGCCTGTCGCCGCCTCAGCTGTGTCCACCCCGGTGTCTGCAAGCACCTCGTGACCGATCACGCCCCGGTGATCGAGGTCATGGAGAACGTGCGGGAGGAGAAGGGCGTCAAGCACGTGCACATCGCCAGCGGGGTCCGCTACGATCTCGCAGAGCTCTCGCCAGAGTACGTCGATGCTCTCGCGGCCCATCACGTGGGCGGTCAGCTCAGCACCGCGCCCGAGCACGTGAGCCCGAGGGTGCTCGAGCAGATGAAGAAGCCGGGCATCGAGAGCTACGAGCGCTTCACCGCGATGTTCCGCTGTGCGAGCAAGGAGGCCGGCAAGGAGCAGTACGACGTGCCCTACTTCATCAGCGGGCACCCGGGCTGCGATCTCTCGGACATGGTGGAGCTCGCCCTGTGGCTCAAGCGCGAGGGGTACCGACCGCGCCAGGTGCAGGACTTCATTCCCACGCCCATGAGCATCGCCGGCGCCATGTATTGGACGGGCCTCGATCCCTTCACCATGGAGGAGATCCCCGTGGCGCGTGGCCTCAAGGCCAAGCAGCTCCAGAAGTCTCTGTTGCTCTACTGGGACCCCAGCTGGTGGGCCCAGGCCCGCCAGGCGCTGGGCAAGGCTGGCCGCCGCGACCTCATCGGCCACCACCCCGAGGCGCTGGTGCCGCCTCCCGGCACGGCCCGCGAACGCGACGCCACAGGTGGCCGCTGGCAAGGCGGACGTCGGCGGGGTGGAAAGGGTCGACGACGCTGACCACGGCGCCGCGTCGAGCCAGCGGCCGACCTGCTGCGCACCTCGAGGCCGTGCTCAGGGCACGATGACGTACCACCAGCTTCCGCTGCCGGTGTTGCCGGCCTCGTCGGTGCTGAGCGCTCGGAAGTCGTACCGCTGACCGCTCTGGACCGTGAAGGCGCGGCTGTGCTCGAGGGACAGCTCGCCGTCACCGGAGAACACTCCCCAGGCGTCGAACTCGATGTCGCTGGTGGCTGCCTCGTCGGTGTCCCAGTGGACCGTCAACGACCCCG
The DNA here is from genome assembly GCA_016845285.1 of Deltaproteobacteria bacterium. Classification (GTDB taxonomy): domain Bacteria; phylum Myxococcota_A; class UBA796; order UBA796; family UBA2385; genus BH17. The sequence goes on from JAERSX010000797.1 coordinate 3,314, forward strand.
TGTCGAGCTCGACCCAGAGACCGGAGATCTCCGGGGCGGTGGCGTCGGGCGTCGGCTCGTCCTCTTCGGGCTCGTCCTGTTCGGGCTCGTCCTCTTCGGGCTCGTCTTCCTCGCCTCCGTAGGGGTCTTCCTCGTTGTCTGGCTCGTCGTCGCCACCGCCACCAGGGTCACCGCCCACCTCCTCGATGGCTGCGAGGACGGCTGCCTCCACGTCGATGCGCCCGTGGCCCGACCAGAGGTCCACGCCCTCTTCGTACATGTCTACGGCCGTGTCCTGGAGGATGCTGCGTACGACCTCTGGGTCGGTGACGCCCTGGGCCATGATCAGTGCGGCTGCGCCCGCGGCGTGGGGGGTGGCCATGCTCGTGCCCGACCAGCCCTCGTAGCCACCCCAGGCGACCTCTTGGATGATGTAGGAGCCCGGAGCCACGATGTCGCAGTCGCCGTTGGAGAAGCTGGAGATGCGATCGCTGCTCGTGGTCGCGCCCACGCTGATGACCAGGGGATCGGCCGCTGGGTAGTTGCTGTAGGGGCTGTCCTCGTTGCCTGACGCCGCAACGATGACGACGCCGCGCTCGTGGGCGTACTCCTCGGCCCGTCGCATGGACTGGCTGGAGCCCCCCGAGCCCAGGCTCATGTTGATGACGCTGGCGCCCTCGTCGGCCGCATACTCCATGCCGCCCGCGATGGCCGAGATGGAGCCATAGCCGGAGTCGCTCAGGACCTTGACGGGCAGGATGGTGGCGCCAGGGGCCACGCCCACGGTGCCGATGCCGTTGAAGCTGGCCTGGGCGATGGTGCCGGCGACGTGGGTGCCGTGTCCGTAGGCGTCTCGGGTGGCGTCGCCCCCGTAGATCATGTCACCACCTGGGAGGATGTCGGCGAAGCCGTCGCGGCCGCTGTCGTTGGTGCCCGTGTCGAGCACCGCGACCATGACTCCCTCGCCCGTGCCGTGCTCCCACGCTGCGGGAAGACCGATCCGAGACATGTGCCACTGGTCCTCGAACCAGGGGTCGTCGGGCTGGGGCACCTCGCTGCTGCCGAACACGGAGGCTTCGTAGTTGGGCTCCACGAAGTCGATGTCGGGATCGGGCTCGATCCAGCTCATGGCCTCCGCGACGGTCAGGCCATCATCCAGCGCGACCCGGGTGACGCCCAGGCCTGCGAGGTGCTCCACCTCGACGATGCCGTAGCGATCGAGCACTCGGAGCCTGTCCGCCGCGTCGGAGTCTCGATGGATGCCCAGCAGGAGCTCCTTGTCGACGTAGGGCGCCGTCAGCTGGGGGAGGGGCGCTTGGGGGCTGCAGGCTGTGAGGACCAGCAACGTGAGCACTGCGGGAGCCTTGGATGCGGACACGACAAACCTCGACGCCTCGCGGGTCGGAGCGAGGGAAGGTTGGTGCCGACCGGTGTATACACCATGTATCGGTCAGGAAACAAGCTGTTTACTTTTGTGTGACAAGGCGGCGCTGTCAGCTGCCCATCTCTACGGTGGTGGGTCGCGGGCCAGCAGCCAGTCCACGATGACGGGGTAGACCTCGGCGGGTGCGGTGTCGCCCAGGAGCAGATCGACGTGGCCGTGGTCGTGGGTGAAGCCGTTGGCTCGCCCCAGGAGCACCCAGGTCTTGTCCTCGCTGCCTGCGCCGGTGAAGTACGGGCGCACGCGGTCGGGGGGCGCGATGTGATCGCCACGACCCGCGAGCACGAGCAGCGGCGCCTCCAGCTCGATGAGGGACGCCGTGTAGTCCAGCGAGCCGTCCGCGCTGACCAGGTGGCCCTCCCGCACGATGCGTCGGAGGTGAACCAGCTCCTGGCGGCTCAGGGGGCCGGCCACGCGGGCGAGCACCCGCTTGCGGGCTTCGGAGTCGATGCTGCCTGGGGCCCACAGGAGGTCCTCGATGGCGCCCAAGCGGGGCACGCGGGCCAGGGTGCGGGCCATCGCGGGGCCTGGCAGGGAGCCGAAGAGGCTGCCGGCCGACATGCCGACCCGTCCCAGCCCCAGGAGCGGATCTTCGTCGCCGAAGTCCACGGGGCTGCCCACGGCGATCACGCTCGCCAGCGCATCGTCGCCGTGGTGGGCCTGGTAGATGGCGGCGCTCATGCCCCCCAGCGAGTGGCCCACGAGGTGGACCTTCGCGGTGCCGCGGGTCGTCCGGACATGCTCGATGGCCGCGTGAAGATCGTGGCGACCGTAGTCTTCGATGGTCCAGCCCATGCGCTGCCGCTTGTGCTCGGCTGAGCGCCGGGCGTCCCCGTGGCCGCGCAGGTCGAGGCTCCAGGCGTCGTAGCCGGCGGCCTGGAGTGTCTGGGCCAGGGAGCGGTCCGGGCCGAGATCCATGAACCAGTGGTTCGACGAGATGCCGTGAACCAGGATCACCGGGGGCCCCTCGGCCGCGTGGCGGTGCAGGTGGACCCAGGCGCCGTCCTCGGTGATGACCTCGGTCTCCTCGGCATGGAGGCATGCCTCAGGCACGGATGCCGGGTTCGCCAGCGCGGTCGACATCCACAGCAAGGCTGCGATCACTTCGTCGCTCCTGGGTGTCTGGTGGGCGTCTCCACCCAGCGGGCCAGCGTGGTGAGGGGGCGGCTCTCCCGCAAGAGGGCCGCGTGGTCGAACTCCTGGAGGTCGAGGCGATGGGTGCCGAAGCGCACGAGCCGGCCGCTGCCCAGCCACGGGCGGACCGACTCTGGTGGCGCGACGTTGTCGAGGTTGCCCACACCGGCCCAGATGGGGAGCTCCACGTCGGTGAGGTCGAGAGGCTGGGGATCGGCGTGCCAGTCGCGGAGCTGACGAAGCCATCCCGACGAGACCCGGTCGAGCGGTGGCAGCGGGGCACCGATCAGCAAGGGCAAGGCCGCGTGATCGCCCCACGCCACCTCGGTCAGACGTGCCAGATCGACACTGTGCGAGGGGAGTGGGTGGTCGGCCAGCCAGTGGGTCAGTGCAACCGGCTGGAGCTCGAGGGGCACCGACAGCATGGCGAGGGCGCTCGGCTCCGCTCCATCCCGCACCGCCCAGGCGGCGAGCCGCCCTCCGAGACCGTGGGCCACCCACGGCACCCCCTCCCAGGCGGGGTCCCGGGCCAGGGAGGCCAGCGTCTCTTCGGCCACGAGGCGGGGGTCGTCCTGCAGCTCGATGCGCAACAGCCAGGCGTCGAGCCCCTGCGTCTCGAGGGCGTTGGCCAAGGGCAGGTAGGCGGCCTCGGCGAGGCCAGGGGTGGGCACGACGAGAGCGCGCGGCGCTCCCCGTCGAGCGGCGCCGAGGTCTACAGGCTCAGCGGCTTGCAGCGCTCCGATCAGTCCGAACACGCTGAGGTTCACGACCTCAGGTGCCTCCGCCGTCCTCGCCGCCACCGTCTTCGGGGCAGACCCCGTACTCGATGCCTTCGCAGTTGGCGGTGACCCAGTCGCTGGGGATGCAGGTGTTCGGGAACCACATGCAGCGCTCGGGATCGGCGGGGCCGGCCGCCAGGGTCTCGGCGTCGCCGCAGCCCGTCTCCGCGCTCATGCACCCAACCACGGTGCCTTCGCTGCTCGGGTCTACGCAGAACGAGTCGCCCAGGGGGATGAGGTTGCGGCCGACCATGGGCGCGCAGGTGGGCTCGCCCACACACTCCGAGGGGCCCAGCTCGGCGCAGGCGTCGGTGCCGCCGGAGTCGCTGCCGCTACCGGCGGTATCGTCGGTGCCGGTCCCACTGCCGGGCCCGCCACTTCCGCCGCCGTCTTCGTCCTCGTCGGGCTCATAGGTCTCGACCTTGCAGGCGCCAGCTAGGACCAGCGTGGCACCCAGCATCCAGAACATCGTGCGCATCGAAGCTCCATGGAGCCGCTGAGGCCCCGTGCCAGGACGGAACGGTACCCGAAGAGAGCACGGGTTGCAGGACCATGGAGTCACATTCAGTACAGGTCGTGCTCGTCATCGGGTTCTGAGAGGGCGCGTTCGAGTTGATCGAGGGCACGTCCCAGCTGGTCTCTGGTCCAGGTGAACGGCGTGGGCGTGCGTACACCATCTGGCGAGACCTGGTGGCCGCGGAGGATGGCGGACTCTTCGTCGATGTCGACCTGGTAGAAGCCGCTGTCACCCGCGCGGGCATCGCCTACATCACGGGGCTGGCTACGCAGCACGGCGCCACCGAGGGTGCGATCGACCTCCACGGGGACCAGGTGATCGCCGCCGGGACGAAGGTGCTGGGCGATCCGGCCCGCTCGCTGGCCCACGTCGGCCTTCCGCCCTCGGACCCGAATGTGGTCGATGACCGTGCCCAGGCGGTCACAGTCCACCACCTCGACCTCGGCCTCGAGCTCGCCGGCCTCGACCTGGATGTGGCCAGGCTGGCGCAGGCACTCGCCGATCGCGCCCCGCAGACCGCGCAAGTGGTGAGGTAGAGGCTCGGTTTCGGGAGGATCCTGGGCCATGCTCAGGCCTTCTTGGTGGGTGTCTTGGTCGACGAGCTCGGGCCCTCGACCTCGAACGCTGAACCATCATGGTGGAGCACCACGCGGCGCCCGTCCACCTGGGAGATCAGGTGGACCGGTCGGCCCCAGAGCCGCACCAGGTTGGCCATCGTCACGCTGGCCCAGTCCAGCTGGATGTCCATGCCTTCGTGGACGTGGGTGAGCTCCAGCTCACCGCGGTTGGCATGGTTGCCATCTGTGACGGTGATTCGGGGCGTGCCACGAGAGGAGAGCATGCCGAGGATCTTCTGCTTGACCGCCTGGAATTCCCGAGAATTGACCAGGAAGCGCTTGCTTCGGCGGTCGTATTCGTAGCTGAAGAGGCCCTGCTTGCGGACGAAGTCCTCGGTCAGGAAGGTGTCGATGAAGGTGACGTCGTTGTGGGTGCGTCGAACCTCGAAGATCTTCTCGCGGCCGAGGCCGGCCCCCGTGTCCCACTGTTCGCGGGCCCGCCAGTCATCGCACTGCGTCCACTCGCGACCGAACTGCCCCTTGTTCCAGCGGTCCTCGATGTCCCGGAAGAGCTCGATGCCGAGCTTGTAGGGGTTGAGCTGCCCGGGGCGGGTCGCCGTGGTGCCGGAGTGGTGGTCGGCGTAGTCGATGAGCTCGGCGTCGGTGAGCAGGTCCTGGGTCATCATGGTGGTGTGCCAGTAGCTGGCCCACCCCTCGTTCATGATCTTCGTCTGGCCTTGGGGGGCGAAGTAGTAGGCCTCGTCGCGCACGATGGCGAGCACGTCTTGCTGCCACTTGCTGAGCCGGCCGTAGCGCAAGACGAAGCCCATGACGTCGCGCACGGGCTCCTCGGGGAAGCGCCGCATCTGGTCGAGCTCCTGCTGGTGGCGCTGGCGCTGCTCTTCGAGGGCCTCGGGCGGGTTGATGTACTTGTCCATGTAGGCGCGGGCCGGCAGCTTGGAGACGCCGCTCTGCAGGCTCGCCTGCTCGATGTCCGACTCGCTGCGAGGGCGCTCTCGGCGGATGTGGTCCCGAAAGGGATCGATGAGGTTCTCGACGCTCAGGCAAGCGTCGATGAGGCTCTCCACCTCGCTCACACCGTAGCGATCGATGTAGCGCCGCACCCTGGATGCGTGGTTCGCCATCTGGTCGAGCATCTTGCGGTTGGTGGGCGTGAACCAGGCGTTGTTGGTGAAGAAGTCGACGTGGCCGAAGACGTGGGCCATGACCAGCTTCTGGTCCATGTGGGTGTTGTTGTCGAGCAGGTAGGCGTACGAGGGGCTGGTGTTGATGACCATCTCGTAGATCTTCTGCAGCCCGTACTCGTACCCCTTCTGCATCTGGAGGTACTCCATGCCCCAGCGCCAGTGGGGGTACCGGACCGGGAAGCCGCCGTACGCCGCGATCATGTTGATCTCGTCGTAGTCGCACATCTCGAAGACGGTGTCGCAGAAGTCCAGGCCGTAGCTCCGGGCCAGGGCCGTGATGCGAAGTTGCTCGTCCACCAGCTCGGGGGGAAGGCCACGGCGAGATCGGAAGAAGTAAGAGTCTCTGCCCACTTAGGCCCCCTTGCCTAGAAACTCCTTTATGGAGTCCATGATGCCGTCGCGGTTGGGGATGCGGCTGGTGACCACCCGCTCGTCGTCACCGAAGGCACCCTTGAGGTCCTGGAAGAACTGCCCGGAGCCGTACTCCGAGTCCACCTGCCCGTACGAGAACTGGTTGACCTTGGGCAGCATCTCGTCCGCCACCAGCTTGAGGCACTTCTTGGTGTCGGTGCTGCTCCAGTTGTCCCCGTCGGAGAAGTGGAATGGGTAGATGTTCCACTCGTCGCTCGGGTAGTCCTCCTCGAGGATCTTCATGGCCAGCTTGTAGGCGCTGCTGATGAGGGTGCCGCCGGACTCCCGGGTGCGGAAGAAGACGTCCCGGGGGACTTCCCGAGCCACCGCATCGTGGATGATGAAGCGTGTCTCGACGTTCTCGTAGTTGTGGCGCAGCCAGGTATCGATCCAGAAGGCCTCGAGGCGCACGACCTCCTTCTGCTCCCGTCCCATCGAGCCCGACACGTCCATCATGTAGATGAGGACCGCCGCCGACTGGGGCTCGGGCTTGGTGCGCCAGGACCGGTAGCGCTTGTCTTCCTTGACCGGGATGAT
>JAERSX010000798.1 GCA_016845285.1 Deltaproteobacteria bacterium
GGTGCAGAGGGCCTTCATGCAGCGCTCACACCGCGAGACGGCCCGACACCCCCGAAAAGCGGTCGTTGCCGCATGAGGATCTCCTGCGCGCTCGCCCTACCCGCCATCACCGGCACTCCCCACCCTGACCTACTTGGTGTAGCTGTGGCTGTAGTCCAGGGTCCCGTTCTTGTTCCAGAACTCACCGGTCAGCGTGTTGCCGTTCAGCTCGATCCACATGAAGCCTTCGTCGTCGTAGTCCTCGAAGCGGACGGCGTTGCCGCGATCCTCGAAGTCGCTGGTCTTGGCGCCCGCACCCGAGACGATGAACTCGGTGCCGCAGGTGGGCTCCAGCCACTGCCGGCTGTGGTCGTGGCCACACAGGTACAGATCCACCTGTCCGCACAGGTAGTCGTCCATGAAGTCCTTGATGGTCTCGCCGTTGGCGATGGGCAGCCACTCGTAGCCCTCGTAGGCACCGGCGTTTCCGTGGGGACCGTTGCTGATGTAGGGGTGGTGGCCGAAGGCGATCTGCCAGGTGGCCACCGACGCGGCCTGCTCGGTGGGTAGCCAGGTGCGCTGGTCGGAGGTGCCCCACAGCGACTCGACCATGAGCGCGTGGGTGTCGAGACCGTAGAACTGCGCGTGTTCCACCTCGAAGGTGTAGTACTCGGACGGCATGGTCCACTTGTCGGAGTGGTCGGAGTACTCGATCTCGTAGTCGCTCTGCCACGCATACAGCCCCAGCTCGCCGTAGTCGTGGTTGCCGAGCACCACGTAGAAGGGGAAGTCGACCACCGAGTAGGGGTCTTCGAACTTGGTCTGGAACTGCGAGTCGTCGACGCCGTCCACGCCGGCATCGTAGAAGTTGTCGCCCAGCAACAGGGCGAAGTCACAGCCCGCGCGGTCGACGGTGGTCTTGTCGGCACACACCGACGCCATGGCGTCGGCCACCGCGTACTGATCCTCGTTGGCCTCGCCCACGTCACCCAGCGCCACGAAGCGAATGATGGGGGCGGCGTCGGTGTCGGCGTCGGCCTCGCCGGGAGGCGTGTCATCGCCCTTGTCATCAGGGTGGTAGATCGACTCACCCGTGCAGGCAAAGAGCACGGAGAACACGGCGACGAGGGTGGGGCGCATAGCGGAGCTCCAGTGGTGACGATCTGGCTGTGCGGCGTGATGATCTCCCAATGACGTCGTCGTCATCGGGGTGATCGAGATCACGAGGCAGCCCCGGTGCAGGCGGCCGGCCACAGCAAACGGTCAAAAGCCCGCAACGATACCATGACATCTACGAATGGGTTGGGGCCAGCCGACTACAGTTGGCACATGCGCACGCTCCTCTCCCACATGTCCACCCCCATGATGATCGTCCCCATCATGGCAGCGCTGGTGACCATCGGCTGTGCCGAGGCCGAGCTCGACGACTACCCCGAGAAGCGCCAGCCCATCCCCGAAGACGAGCGCCCCGGCCTCGACGACGGCGACGGCGGCGGCGGTGATGACGGTGGCGACGACGGCGACGACGGCGGCGGCGACGGCGGTGACAGCGGTGGAGATGACGGCGGCGGTGACGACGGTGACACCGAGCCGCAGGTCGAACAGGCCGAGGCCTGCCACGATGCGCTGCTGGACTGGCCGGGCGGCTGGACCGACAAGGAGGAGGAGATCGTGGACCTCATCAACGAGGTCCGGGCCGCCGGCGCCAACTGTGGCTCCTACGGCAACTACAGCCCCACCGGCCCCGTCGAGATGGATCCCGATCTCCAGTGCGCCGCCCGCTACCACTCGCTGTGGATGGCCGAAGAGAACGCCTTCGACCACGACAGCCCTGGCGGCGATCTGGGTGACGACCCCTGGGAACGCATCGACAGCACCGACTTCAACGGCTCGGCTGTCGGCGAGAACATCGCGGCCGGCTACGCCTCGGCCAGGGACGCTGTCAACGGCTGGGTCGACTCCGATGGCCACTGCGCCAACCTCATGAACCCCCAGGCCACGCTCACGGGCGTCGGCTACTACTCGGGCGGCTCCTGGGACCACTACTGGACACAGAACTTCGGGCGCTGAGCGGCTCCTTCGCCACTGCCTGACCCTGCGGGTCAGCCAGGCGCACCCCCTGTTCGACCGCTACCAGCTGACTTGGTCGCCGAGCTCTGGCGCGCCCTCGACCTGCCCGGCCCGTGCAGACTCTGGGGGAGCCAAACTCCAATCCGATCCGGGCACATCGGAGTTAGAGGGTCGCCCTCTCGGAGGGCGCACATGCGTCGGAAGCTCAAAGCCGTCAGCCTGTTCGGAGCCGTGGGCCTGGGGGCCGGCGTGCTCCTGGTGGCCCTCGCACCCTTCCTCGTCTCTGGTCCCGTCATGGTCGAGGTGGGGGACTGGATCTCCGAGGAGGTCGACGCCGACGTGACCCTCGGACCGGGTGAGGTCCGACTATGGCGAAGCTTTCCCAACGCCACGCTCTACCTGGAAGACGTTCGGGTGGTGAACAGGGCCCCCTTCGCGGGCACCGAGCTGGCCGTCATCCCCCAGATCTCGGTGACTGTGGACATCGCCAGCGCCCTGGGCGACGGGCCCATCCGCGTCGTGGGACTGGAGATGGTCGACGCCGCCTTCGATGTGCGCGTGGCCGACGACGGCAGCACCAACACCGACATCCTGCCGGCCACCGAGGAGGCGGAGACCGAGGAGAGCGGCGGCTCCCTCTGGCTGCGCGACGTGGCGATCAGCGGACTCGATCTGCACTACGAGGACGCGACGACCGACCTCCTCGTCGACATGGTCGATCTCGATCTCTCCGGTGATGCCGAGCTCGAAGACACGGTGCTGGCCTCCCGCACCGAGGCCTCCATGGCGTCGCTGAGCGTGGCCAGCGAGGGCCTCACGCTGCTCAAGGAAGCCAAGCTCGAGAGCAAGCTCGACGTACGCTACGCACCCGAGACCGGTGCGATCCAGTTCGGTGAGAGCAAGATCTCCCTCAACGCCCTGGCCCTGGCCCTGAGCGGCGACATCACGCCAGCAGATGGTGGCACCCAGCTCGACCTCGTCCTCGAGACCGAAGAGGCGTCCTTCAAGAGCCTGCTCAGCCTGATCCCGGCGGCCTACTCACCGGACTTCGACGGTGTGGACGCCGACGGCACGCTGGGCCTGAGCGGCCGTGTCTCGGGGCTGCTCCCCGACGAAGGCGACAACCTGCCGAGCTACCGCTTCCTGCTGAGCGTGGCCGATGGGCGCTTCAAGTACCCCGACCTGCCCGTGGGCATCGACGACATCCAGCTCGGCGCCCGCTTCGAGCACCCGGGCGGTGACCCCGACGGCGCCCTGGTCGACATCGAGCGCTTCGCCATGAAGGTCGACGGCGCCCCCTTCTCCGGGCGTCTGCGCCTCACCACCCCCGTCTCCGACCCCGAGATCGACACCAGGCTCGAGGGTCGCCTCGATCTCGGCAAGCTGTACCAGGCCTTTCCCGAGGACGGCACCTCGACCACCGGCACCTTGGACCTGGATGTGGCCCTGGCGGGCAAGACCAGCGCCTTCGAGGCCGTGGACGTGGACGCGGTCACCGCAGAAGGCAGCGTCATGCTCACCGACGTGGTCTACACCGACCCCGAGCAGCCCCTGCCCTTCCACATCCACCAGCTCGAGCTCGGCCTCGACCCCCGCACCCTCGACCTCGCACGCTTCGAGCTCAGCTTCGGCGACAGCGACATCAAGGCCAAGGGCGCCGTCGAGAACGCGCTCGGCTACCTCCTGGCCGATCAGACCCTGCGCGGCCGGTTCGACCTGAGCTCCCGCTACATCGACACCCGCCCCTGGGAGACCGACGAAGAAGAGGAGGCGGAGGCCGCAGATGGGGAGAGCAGCCTGGTGGTCGTGCCCGACGACCTCGATGTCGCCCTGAACCTCGACTTCGGCCGCGTGAAGACCCAGGACTACGACCTGAACAAGGTGCGCGGCCAAGCCGCCATGCAGGAGGGCTCGCTCCGCCTGACACGCCTGCGCGGAGAGACCCTCGGCGGACAGATCGAGTTCAACGGCACCTACACCGCTGCCTCCGACCAGGAAGCAGAGCTCGACATGGACGTGACCGCCCGCGAGCTGGTCATCGGCGAGACCGTGGCCACCTTCGCGAGCCTGTCCGAAGCTCTGCCCATCGCTCAGGGCTCGAAGGGTCGCATCGAGACCTCCGTCAAGCTCAAGACCGCGCTGGGCCCCGACCTCAGCCCGAACCTGATCACCATGCTCGCCCAGGGCTCCTTCGGCACCAAGAACACCACCTTCGATCCCAGCTTCCTGGCCCCCGTGGCCGCCTTCACCGGCGTCGCGGCCCACAAGACCCTGTCTCTCGACCCCGTCAACACCAGCTTCAAGGTCGACGGCGGACGCCTCCACCTCGAGGCCATCCCCGTCACCATGGGCCAGGCCAAGGGCACCCTCAGCGGCAGCAGCGGCATGGAAGACGACTCGCTGGCGCTGACCCTGGACCTCGCCATGCCCGCCGCTGCCATCACCGGCGGGGGCGCTCAGGCGCTCGGCGGGGCCATCGGCGACGTGGGCATCACCGCCACCATCGGTGGCACCTGGGAGAAGCCAGAGGTCAAGGTGAAGCTGTCCCAGAGCGTCGCAGAGGCCGTCAAGGACGCGGTCGTCGACCTGGTCGAGGAGCAGCTCGGCGCCTCCCTGAACGACCTCATCGCCGCCGCCGAGGCCCAGGGCGACAAGCTGGTCGCCGAGGCGGGCAAGGCGGGGGACCTGCTCCGCAACGAGGCCGACAAGGCCGCCGACAAGCTCATCGCCGAGGCCAAGAAGCAGGGCAAGAAGCTGCGCAAGGAGGCCAAGGGCAACCCGCTCAAGGAGGTCGCTGCCGACAAGGCCGCCGACGAGCTGCTCAAGCAGGCCAAGAAGAAGGCCAAGAAGCTGCGCAAGACAGCCGACGACAAGGCCAACAAGCTCGAGAGCACCGCCCAGGACAAGCGCACAGCGCTCATCGAAGAGGCCAAGAAGAAGGCCAAGACCGGCGGCTAGTCCCCACTCCCTCTGTGGTGGAGCAGCGGGCCGGCGCCTCCGCCCAGGGCGTGGCTGGCCGACATGCGCAGGAGCTCATGGATCCAGGCGTGGGCGCCCTGAACCGCTGGGTAGAGCGGCTCGCCCCGCGCCAGACGGGCAGCGATGGCGGCGCTCAGGGTGCACCCCGTGCCGTGGGAGTTGCGGGTGTGGAGGCGTGGGGAGCACACCGTCCGTGGGGGCAGACCAGGCTGGAAGAGCGTGTCCTCCACGACCTCGCCCTCCCCATGTCCACCCGTGATCAGCAGCGCCGTGCCACGACGGTCCACCCACTCCTGCGGACGGAGCGGTCCCAACAACACCTCGGCCTCCAGCAGGTTGGGGCTGACCAGCGTCGCCCGGGACACGAGACGCTCGAGGGCGGGCCCCGCGTCGGACTCCAGCAAGCGATGCCCCGAGCTCGACAGCACCACCGGATCTACCACCACCGGTCCCTCATAGAGCTCGAGGCCTGCGAGCACCGCCTCGACCACCGCCGCCGTGCCCAGCATGCCCGTCTTGATGGCGCCCACCGGCAGGTCGTCCAGCACCGCATCGAGCTGCGCCGCCACGAAGTCCGCGCGCACGGGCTCGACGTCCACGACGCCCCGGGTGTTCTGGGCGGTCAGCGCGCTCACCACGGCCATGCCGTACACGCCGTGAGCAGCGAAGGTCTTCAGATCGGCCTGGATGCCAGCTCCCCCAGAGGGATCGGAGCCAGCAATGCTCAGGGCCGTGATCGTCAACGACGCTTCCGTGGGGCCAGCCGGAGCTGCACCGGCCGGCGCCGGATGATGGTGTGGCGCATGCGGGCCAGCAGCTGGTCGACAGCCCCCGCCGGCACCTCGACGAAGCTGTGGGTGTCGCGGATGTCGATGTCACCGATGTACTTGCCCGGCAAGCCACCCTCGTTTGCGATGGCGCCCACGATGTTGCCTGGGCGCACGCCATCGGCATGACCCACCTGGAGCACGATGCGCACCCGACCGCCCTGGGGATCGGGCGGTGCCGCTGGCGCGTTCGGCAGCACCAAGGGCTGATCACCCCGGGCCATCCGCGCAGCGGCAGCGGCGATGTCGACCGGGTCCAGCTCTCCCTCGCGGCAGAGCTCCTCGACCACGGCTCGGTAGGGCTCGAGGCCCGGTGCACTCATGGCTTCGACGAGCTGGCTCTTGAGCTCGCTCACCCGTGCCTTGGAGACCTCGGTCGTGGACGGCACAGGCACCCGCTCGATGGCCACGCCGATGTGGCGCTCGAGGCGCTTGAGGAGGCGCACCTCACGCGGCGTCACGAACAAGGTCGCGACACCCTCCCGGCCAGCCCGACCGGTGCGGCCGATGCGGTGGACGTAGGCCTCGAGGTCGTAGGGCATGTCCAGGTTGATGACGTGGCTGATGCGCGGAACGTCCAGGCCACGCGCCGCCACATCGGTGGCGACGACGATGTCGATCTGCCCATCCTTCAGCGCCTCGACCACGCGGGTGCGCTGCCACTGGCTCAGATCGCCATGGAGTGCGTCGGCGCTGAAGCCTTGAGCCTGGAGCTTGTCGGCGACCTCGGCGCAGCCCAGCTTGGTGCGCGCAAAGATCAACGTGGCGTCGGCCTCGCGGGTCTCGAGGACCCGAGCCAAGCCCTCCAGCTTGCGAGACTGAGGGACCCGCATCACCTGCTGGGTGATGGCAGGCACCGTGAGCGGCGCATCCTCGACGACCACGTGGGCCGGGTTCTCCAGCGCCGCCTCGGCAACGCGCTTGATGTCGGGGGGCATCGTCGCTGAGAAGAGCGCGATCTGGGTCTCGTCATTGGTGGCCTCGAGGATGGCCTCGACGTCGTCGAGGAAGCCCATCCGCAGCATCTCGTCGCCCTCGTCGAGCACGGCCATGCGCACCTGGCTGAGGTCGAGGCTGCCGCGCTCGAGATGATCGAGCAGACGGCCGGGTGTACCGACCACCACGTGCACTCCCTTGCGGAGCCGCTTGAGCTGCAGGGGGATGGGCTGACCGCCATAGATGGGCAGCACCCGCACGCCCGCGAGACCGGACCGATACTTGAAGATGGCCTCGGCCACCTGCAGCGCAAGCTCGCGGGTGGGGCAGAGCACCAGCCCCTGGACAGCCTTCACGCTGGGGTCCAGCTTCTGGAGCAAGGGCAGGGCGAAGGCCGCGGTCTTACCCGTTCCTGTCTGGGCCTGTCCGATGAGATCCCGCCCCTCGAGCATCGGCGGGATGGCCAGTGCCTGAATGGGTGTGGGGGCCTCGTAGCCCAGGGCGGCCACAGCCTCCGCGAGGGGCTCGATGAGGCCGAGATCGAAGAAGGTCGAGGGAGCATCAGTGGACATCCTCCACACCTAAGCGATCCGCCCATGTGGGCCCTGCGACGTTCCCGGAACGACCGCTCCCCAGCGTCCTCGAGCCTCGGACCGACGCGAAGAATCCCCGCCTTCCCACGGGCGGGATAAATCCCCCCCCCCAGCTCCCTGCGGAGGCCCTCTTGGAAGATCAGACCGAACTCCTCGACGTCGAGTCGGCCGTGCGCGAGCGCTACAGCGCCGCGTCCGCCGCCCGCGAAGCCGCCCTCTGCTGTCCCATCGACTACGACCCGCAGTACCTCGAGATCATCCCGCAGGAGGTCCTCGACCGGGACTACGGCTGCGGTGACCCCAGCCGCTACGTGCGCCACGGAGAGACCGTCCTCGACCTGGGCAGCGGCGGCGGAAAGATCTGCTTCATCGCCAGCCAGATCGTCGGTCCCGAGGGCCGCGTGATCGGCGTGGACATGAACGACGACATGCTCGAGCTCGCCCGCAGCGCAGCGCCCCAGGTGGCCGAAGCCATCGGCTACGCCAACGTCGAGTTCCGCCGCGGTCGCATCCAGGACCTGTCCCTGTCCATGGACGCCCTCGATGCCGAGCTGGCGACACACCCCGTGCAGAGCGCAGCGGACGCCCTGGCGCTCGAAGATCGCATCGGTCGTCTGCGCCGAGAGCTACCCCTCATCGAGTCCGACAGCATCGACGTCATCGTCAGCAACTGCGTGCTCAACCTGGTGAAGGACGAGTACAAGGATCAGCTCATCAGCGAGATGTTCCGCGTGCTCAAGCGCGGCGGTCGGATCGCGGTGAGCGACATCGTGAGCGACGAGGTGGTGCCCCAGGAGCTGCGCAACGATCCCGTGCTCTGGTCGGGCTGCATCAGCGGTGCCTTCCATGAGCAGGAACTGCTGCAGAAGCTCGAAGACGCCGGTTTCTACGGCATCACCATGGACAAGTACGACGACGAGCCCTGGCAGACGGTGGAGGGCATCGAGTTCCGCTCGGCCACGGTGGTGGCCTGGAAGGGCAAGGACGGACCGTGCTTCGAGGCCAACCAGGCGGTCATGTACAAGGGCCCCTGGCGCAACGTCCAGGACGACGACGGCCACGTGCTGCGCCGAGGCCAGCGGGTCGCCGTCTGTGCCAAGACCTTCGACATCCTGACCAAGGGTCCCTACGCCGCCGACATCATCGCCATCGAGCCGCGTGTCGCCGTTCCCGTCGACGAGCGCGCTGACTTCGACTGCAGTCGCACGGCGCCAAGGCACCCTCGGGAGAGCAAGGGCCTCGAGTACGACCTCACCACTGCAGCCGGTGACTGCTGCGGACCCGAAGAGTGTTGCTGACTCGATAGCATTGACGGGTCCACCCCCAAGGTAGAGTCGCGGCGACCCACACTCTCACGAGGTTTCCGCCATGTCCGAGCCCATCAGTGGTGTCTCCATCGAGCAATACGCAAGGCTCTGCGCTGCCATGGCCGACACGGGCGATGACGAAGCTGCCCAGCTGGCCATCGCGGCCGAGGCCGGCGTGGACGAAGCATCCTGGACGGCCGCCAAGGACGGCTTCACCGCTCGGATGCAGGACCCCGCCGACATGGGCAAGACCGCCACGGTCTTCATGCCGCTCTACCAGGCCGCCCAGGCAGAGGCCCGCGGCGGCGGCCCGCCCTGCACCCTCGAGCAATACGCCGAGATCTCCGCATCGTATTCCTTCGAGCGAGACGCCCAGGACAACAAGATCCCTCCTGAGCAGATCTTCGCCCGACACGGCATCAGCACCGTGCAGTGGCACGAGTTCACCGGCTACTGGACACCCAGGGTCAACGACCCGGCCGATCCCGTCAGCGCCCAATTCCCCCAGCTGATCCAGGCCGAGTCCGACAAGATCTTCGGCATCTACCGGGACGCCCTGGGCTCGGCGGTCGACCCCGACGACGAGGACGCACGCCCCTCGGATCGCGACGCCGCCCGTGCCGCCCGAGCCAACGCCCGCCGACCCATCGACGAAAACCCAGACGCCGCGTCGCCTGGCGCTGGCCCGGTGGCCGCATCCCCCGCCGTGTCGGAGCCCACACCGCCAGCCTCGGATGCCCCGCAGCCGGTCGCGCCGCCGCCGCCCCAAGAGGAGCCCGCGGTGGCGTCAACGCCCGAGCCGGAACCAGAGCCGGAACCAGAGCCCGCACCCACCTCCTTGCAGACAGCCGACGACCCCACCAAGGTGGCCAACCTGAGCGATGAGGACAAGTTGCTGGCGGCGCTCGTCCACGCCTGCATCTTCCTGGGCGTCGGTGCCGTCGGGCCCGCCATCGTCTGGCTCATCTACAGGTCCGAGGAGAAGTCGAACTTCGTGGCCTGGCATGCAAAGCACGCCTTCATCAGCCACGCCATCGTCCTCGTGCTCACCGTCCTGACCTGCGGCTTCTTCGCCGTGCTCATCCCCGTCGTCGCAGCCCTCGAGGGCTACCTGGCCTACCTGGCCTACGAGGGGAAGCGCACCGGCTACCCACTCATGGGCGACTACCCCGGCTGAGCGGCCGACCCGCTCGGCCCGAGAGCCGTCGAGCTGGATCTGCTACCGGCCGAGGGCCACTCAGGCCGGCAGGAAGCGGTACACGCACTCGGCGGCGACGGCGGGCTTCTTGGCGCCATCGACCTCGATGCGTGCGTGGAAGATGGCCTCCCACCAGTCTCCCTTGGGGGTGACCTCACCCATCTGGATGGCGAGACGCCAGCGGTTGCCCTCGGTCAGCGGGTGCGGGAAGCGCACCTTGTTGCAGCCGTAGTTGATGACCAGCTGGAAGCCCTGGAGATCGAGCAGCTCGAAGAACTTGCCCGCGACCAGGGCCAGGGTCAGGTAGCCATGGGCCAGCGGCCGCTTGAAGGGTGACTCCTTGGCGATGCGCTCCCGGTCCACGTGAATCCACTGGTGGTCGCCAGTGGCGTCGGCGAAGGCCTGGATGGTCTCGAAGGTCATCTCTTCCCAGTCGGTGGCGCCGATGACCTTGCCGGCGTGGGCCTGGAGCCCGGCGGCTCCCTCGATGACGACGGGCATGTGTGCTCCTGGGGTGGGCGCCGCACCTAACGTATACGGGTCGCCGCTACCGAAGGCTCCGGCTAAGCTGACTTCATGTCCCGGTTCGGCCCCTTCTTTCTCGCTCTCTGTGCAGTGCTCGCCACCGGCTCCTGCCGGGAGCCCGCCGAGCCCTACCCCTACGACGACGACGACGACGACATGTACGGAGCCGCCGGCAACGTACACGGCGGCGCCGGCGACGGTGGCGGCACCGGCACGCCCTCGGTGTCCGGTTCCCTCGGAGGCGACTGGACCGGCAACTGCCAGATCAACCTCAGCGGCTACCTCTACGACTTCGGCGTGGAGCTGGGTGTCGAGGAGAGCGACGAAGATCAAGTGGTGGGTCGGGGAGCGCTGCTGCTCTACGGCTACGCCTACACGGGCGACCTCAGCGGCACTGCGGACGACGATAGCGCTCAGGTCTCCTGGCTGGCGACCTCGTCCGGCTACTCCATCAGCGTCGAGCTGCAGGGCGACATCAGCGGAGACACCTTCTCCGGTACCTGCAACGTCGTCGGCTACAACGGAGAGTTCTCGGTCACCCGAGGCTGAGGTGCGGGTCGGTCAGTCGGCGGACGCACCCTCGGTGATCCAGTCGCGCACCAGCGCCAGCCGCTCCTCATCCAGCGAAGCGTCGGGCGGCATGCGATCTCCTCCGATGCCCTCGGCGCCTTCGAGCTTCCACATGAGGTAGCTGTCGTCGGGGTTGCCCGGAGACACGCGCACCATGCCGCTGATCTGGATGGCATCGACATCGACCAGGGCAGCGTGTGCCGACGACTCGTCGGTCCAGCCGAGACCAGCGCTGCCAGTGCCTTCGTGACATGTCGAGTAGGCACACGAGGGCTGGAGCACCTCGTCGTAGACGCGGGCGAAGGATGCGGACTCACCACCGGTGTCGTCATCCTTGTCCCCACATGCGACGAGGGCCAAGGCGGAGAGGACGGCGAGAACGGGAGACGGGGAGAAGCGCGACACGACGGCTCACAGGAGAGGGGCGCCCCCTTTGTAGCAGGCCGCGCTCGCCGCCGAGCTCCAGCCACCTCTGGCGACGACGCCCTCGAGGGCCCCAGCGTGCTGCCGTCAGCAGGCGGAGCCCCAGCGTCCACCGAGGACGCCTGCCCCCTCACGTCTCGTCCTGAGCCCCGTACACTGTGGGCATGTGCCGTGCTTCGCTCTTGCTCCTCCTCGCCTCATCGACCGCACACGCTGAGGTCTGGTCCGCCGAGGCCAGCCTCGCGGCCCACAGCGCCTACCAATTGCGCGGCCAGACCGTGACCCCTGAGCCCGTCCTGCAGCCCGCCCTCGACGTCACGGTGGGGGTGACCGGCGCCTACTTCGGGATCTGGAGCAACCTGGCGCTCAACGACCGGGAGCGCTGGGGATCCTGGGACGAGACAGACCTTTATGCAGGTCTCGGTGGCGCGTTCGGAGAGTCGGACATCTGGTGGGACGCCATGCTCTTCGGCTACATCTACCCCACCCGCAACTTCGACAGCTCCACCGGCGAGCTCATGGTGGCGGTGGGCCTCGATCATCTCGTGGCTCCCGAGCTCACCAGCGCCGTCGACGTGCGCACGGGGGGCGTCTACGGAGCCGCCTCACTGCGCCCCAGCTTGCCCGTGGTGGGCGAGGATGGCCTGGTGCTCCACACCGGCTGGACCGCCGGAATCTCCAACTACGCCGGGTCGATCGGCTTGCAGGACCTGACGGCCGAGGTGGGCCTGGGGAGCCAGCTCGGCCCTGTCGAAGGAGCGATCCTCGGCGCCGTGTCCCACGCCCCGGTGGCGCTCGAGCCAGAGCCTGTGCTCATTTCGGTCGGTCTCCAGCTCACGAGCCCGCTGTAGGCCAACGATGCCGATGGGGTCAGCACCACCGGGCTACCCGACGGCATCCAGGTCAGGAAGAGGTTCCAGCACGCTGGAGTCGAGGTCCACCAGGGTGCTCGGATCTGCCACCAAGGCTGCCAGCTCGGAGATGGAGGGCAGCACGAGATCGGTGAACTCGCCCACGTCGACCACCTCGTTCACGTCGAGCTCCTGCCACTCGTCGAACTCGTCGGCGTCGTCGATCACCTCGAGCTCGTACCAATCGATCTCGATGATCACATCGTCGCTTCGCGGCTCCTGGTCGTTCATGTCTGCTCCAGAGCGAGAGCTCTCCAGAGGTGACGGATCCGTCGAGACATTCCCGAAGCCCACGGCCTCCGACCATGTCGGCGGCGGGGGCATCTGTTCCGCCGTTGTTACGGCGTGAGTTCATCCGTTGTTACGGCGTGAGTTCATCCGTAGAACCGTCCCGGATCGACCGCCGGGGTGTCTCGAGGGCCTCGAGGATCAACCCTCGATAGGCACCCTCGGCTCCCAGGCGTGTCAGGACCGCGTGCAGCCCCACCACCAGGCGCATCCACCAGATCCAGGCCGGTGGCAGGGCCACGTGACGCATGTTCGAGTTGCCCGGACCGTTGAAGCGTCTGGCCTCCGCCATGTAGGCCGAGGTGAAGCGGAAGGTGTCGGTGCAGTAGGGCCGGTACTGCCATCGGAGCTGGGCCCACCAGGTCTCGAAGTCGAAGCGCGACGGTCGCGGGACCATGCCGGTGGCCACGACGGCATCGTCGAAGTCACTGCGCGCGTCGGCGATCACCGCACGCAACACCGCCACCTGTGACGACCAGAAGGGATCGTCGAAGACCCGCACACAGCCGAAGTCCAGCAAACCCACACGCCCAGCGGGGAGGAACACGAAGTTGCCTGGGTGCGGATCGGCCTGGGCGGCACCGTGGACGAGGACGGACCGCCAGGCGACCGTGGCCAACAGCCGTGCGGCCCGCTGACGCTCCGCGTCGGTGGCGGTGGCCTGGAAGTCGGCGAGACGACGACCCTCCAGCCAGCGGGTGGTGAGCACCGCTGAGGTGCTGCGCTCCGCGATCACCTCGGGAATCACGGTGCCATCGATGTCAGAGAGCGCCCGGCCGAAGCGCTTCTGCCAGCGTGCCTCGTGGGTGTAGTCGCACTCCTCACGCAGCCGTGCATGCAGCTCGCGGACCAGGGCGGCTCCGTCGACGGAGGTGGCCGCCGAGGCGACGCGGGCCAGCTGGTGCAGGCGGCCCACATCGTCGTCAAAGCTCGCCGCGACCTCGGGGTAGCGGACCTTGACGGCCACCGGCTCCCCCTCCCACCACGCCCGATGCACCTGCCCGATGGACGCGGCCGCCACCGGCTCAGGGTCCACCCGGTCGAAGAGCTCGCTCACAGAGGCGCCGAGCTCGGCCTCCAGCACCTCGGTGATCACCGCAAAGGGCACACCCGCGGTCCCCTCCTGCAGTCGCGCCAACACCACCTGGGTCTCCGGCGGCAGCGCACCGTCCATGTAGGAGAGGATCTGCCCCACCTTCATGGCCATGCCCTTCATCTGATCGAGCTCATCGACCATCGCGTGGCCCATGGCCTCGGCGGCAGCATCGCTCCGATCGACCAGACGACGGGCTGCAGCTCCAGCGACCCGGCGGGCGAGACGGGCGGTCAGACGGCGTCGGTCACGCCGACCGAAGGCTGGAGGGTCGCTGGAGCTCACCCAGGATGTCTACCATCGGGCGCGCTGGATTAGACCCCCCTGATGCGCCCTGCCACCGAGATCCACGCCGCCCTCCACGAAGTCTCCGACAACGGGCACGCCCGCAAGCGGGGTCGCCACCTCCGCCCCCTGCGTGGCCTGCGCGGCGTCCCCGGGGCCGATCTGGTCGCCGTGCTGGTGAGCTCCTGGCGAGCGGGCGCACCCGTCCTTCCAGACGACGCAGACGAGCTCCACGCCCTGTTCTGCGAAGCCTTCGAAGACGGACTCGTCGCCATCGGCTTGCTGGCAGCCGTGGCCCCGACCCAGCCAGAGGAAGCCCTCGAGCTGGCATGGCGCTGGCTCGGTCTCCTCGACGACGTCGAGACCGCCGACGCGCTGGGCTGGCTCGTCATCGGCCCCGCACTCCTCGCCGAGGGAGAGGACATGGGGGCCGAGCTGGCGGGACTGACCGAGCAGCGCCTCCCTCCCCGCCGACGCGTGGCCCTCGCCGCAGCCCTCGCCGCTCTGCCCCAGCCCTTGGAGGGCCCGGCAGCCGCAGCCCTCCGGGCCAAGGCTGGCCAGAAGCACGTCAGCTTCGTGGCCGAGCCCCAGGACGCAGCCGTACGGGCGGTCGCAGACGCCTTCCGCCTCGACTCCGAGCCCATGGTGCGCAAGGGGCTGCTCCGCCTGGTGCGGGCCTGGTCCCTGAGCTCGCCCGACGAGGCCGAGGACTGGCTCAACGCCTGGCGCGGCGGGGCCCCTCGGGTCGTGCGCGCGGAGCTCGAGAAGGCCATCAAGAAGGGCCGTCGGCGCGCCCGGTGAGGCCCCGGGTCAGTTCTCCAGGCCAGCACCACTGAGCACGGGCTGACTCAGGACCTGGGCTACCGTCCCGCCCCCCACGGTCTTCGTGTCCACGACGATGATCTTGCCGCCTTCGCCCATGTCACTGAGCATCTGAAGGCGCAGCAGCTCCCGGGCGAAGGGATCCGCATCGAGGACCTTGGCCACCTCCACGAGCTGCCGGGCCACGTCGAGCTGGTTTCGGGCCTTGGTCAGGTTCGCGGCGTTCTCCCGACGCACGGCCTCCTCGCGCATGAGCAGCTTCTTGAGCTCCTCGCTCATGGACGGGTCGCCCACGGCGATCTGGAAGTCGCCCAGACCCCAGCCGTTCTTCTCGGAGAGCATCATCAGCTCGGCCTCGGCCTCGTCGGCGATCTCGTTCTTGTTCTGGGCCAGCTGATCGATGGTGTAGGAGTTGGCTGCACCGCTGACGACCGCGATGACGTTGGCACGCATGGTGGCGAAGGCGTCGTCCACGTTGACCAGGGCCTGCTTGGGATCGACCACGCGCGCGGTGTAGCCGACCTTGACGGTGGTCGGCGTGCCCCCGCGAGTGATGACGTCGATCTCGACATCTTCGGTGTGGAGCGCACCGGAGATGCGGCGGACCCGGCTCAAGAAGGGCACCAGCATGTGGAAGCCGGGGTTGAGCACACGGCGAGGCCGGCCCCCGATGAACTCGACTCCCAGGTAGGGCGCGTTGACGACGGTGAAGAACATGGGACCTCCGGTGCGTACGAGCAGGGTACGTGGGTACCCATCACTCTGCATCGACCCGGAGTCAACATGGACCGCAACACCCTCCTGGACGCCCTGCTCTCCACCGCCGACGACAGCCGCCTGAGCCGCTCCGAGCGGCGTGCCCTCCGGCAGGTGCTCGACGCCCAGGACCTCGACGACAACGCCAGGAGCTGGCTGCAGCACGAGGTCATCGAGGCTGTGGCCACAAAGGTGCGCGACCCGCGCGATGCCAAGCTCGTGCGCTGGCTGGGCGACACCTTGAGCTTGCTGCGCGCAACCGACACCGCCCCGCCGCCCGCGACGAAGGCCTGGTTCGGCCCCGAGGACCCCATGGTGGAGACGATCACCGCCGTGGTCCGCGGCGCGAGACGCTCCATCGACGTGGCGGTCTTCACCATCACCGACGACCGCATCAGCCAGGAGCTCCTGGCCGCCCACCGCCGCGGCGTCGCGGTGCGCATCCTCACCGACGACGACAAGGCCGAGGACGCCGGCTCGGACGCCTGGCGCCTCCGCCGAGCGGGGGTGCCGGTGGCCTTCGACCGCTCCCGCCACCACTTCCACCACAAGTTCGCCGTCATCGACGGTCACATCCTGCTCAACGGTTCCTACAACTGGACCCGAAGCGCCGACATGAGCAACCGCGAGAACTTCATGCTCAGCGAGGAGCCCACCCTCGTGCGGCGCTACGCCCACGCCTTCGACGCACTGTGGGCCGAGCTGGGCACCGAGGCCAGCGCTCCGGGACGGCGGTGAGCACCCTGGTCCAGGAACACCTGCGGCTCCCGCCCTGCCGCCGCGGCCTGACGCCCGTGACCGATCGGGTCGCCGAGATCGTGTCCGAGAGTGGCGTGAGCGCGGGCCTCGCCCACATCTTCGTGCACCACACCTCGTGCTCCCTGGTCATCCAGGAGAACGCCGACCCCTCGGTCCGCCGCGACCTCGAGGCCTTCTTCAGCCGCCTGGTGCCCGACGGCGACCGGCTCTTCACCCACACCGCCGAGGGCCCCGACGACATGCCCGCCCACGTCAAGGCCGCGCTCACGGCGGTCTCGCTCACCATTCCGGTGCAAGACGGGCGCCTCGACCTGGGCACCTGGCAAGGCCTCTACCTCTGGGAGCACCGGGATCGTGGTGGACCGCGAAGGCTCACCGTCACGGTTCAGGGGCTGTCCAGCGGCTCCTGAAAGCTGTTGATCCACTCGCCGTACCCAAGGGCGTAGCCGAAGTCGATCTCGACGAGGAGCTGCTGATCACCGGCGTCGTCGATGACCTCCACCTGGCCATTGGTCGACCAGGTGATGACCGTGTGCCCGTCGTCGAGGTGCTCCACATCGCCCAGCGAGAAGGTGGTGTGGCAGGTGTCCTCCGACTCGCCGCTGTAGCTCCACACCTCCTCTGCCTGCTGCGCCTCCTCATCCACCACCACGTCGACCACCCGACCGCAGTTGGAGTATTCGGTGAGGTTCACGTACAGGGCAAAGCCGTCCGGCAGAGCCTGGAGGGTGTGGTGGTGGGTCCAAGCCTCGAGGCCCACGAAGTCGAGGTCACCGCCACCAGCGCTGGTGAGCACCCAGCGGGTGTCGCCGGTCGCCCGATCCACCGAGATCACCGTGCCCCACTCCGCCAGACCCACCAGCCAGGCGTCGTTCCAAGCATCCCAAGCCACGGCGTTGGCATGCCCGAGCTCCCCGTCGAAGATCCAGTCGTTGAGGTCGACGCCGATGCGGTCGAGGGCATCGGTCACACGCCAGAGCTCGCGCTGCTCGCCGTCACGGGTCACCTCGACCAGCCTCTGATCGAGCCAATCCGACCCCTCCAGGGTGACAGGCTCGCCCACCAGAGTGGCGACCGATCCATCGGGGTGTTCGGCCAGGGTGTGGTGCACGCCATCGATGCTCACCCTGTCGATGACGGCACCGTCCAGGCCACGCCACAAGAGTGCGCCCTCGGTCATCTGGATCAGGGTCTGACCGTCTGCGCTGAGCTGCACCACCGTGCTGTCCAGGGTCGCGTCTTCATGGAACCAGACCACCTCACCTTCGGTGTCGAGCATGACGATGGCGTGGTCCTCGCTTCCCGGCACACCCGACATGACGGGCAACAACATGAGGCCATCGGGAGGACCCTCGGGCCCCTGAACCGCCGTGAACACAGGCATCCAGGAGGGCAGGGTCCCCGTCTCCAGGGTCAAGGCCTCGCTCTGCAGGGCCTCGCCCTCCTCGGTCTCGACCACCACGGTGGCGGTGTAGGTGGACGCCGACCGCAGCCCCACGACGGGCACGCTCACGACCTCCCCCGGCTCTTCGGTGGTCGGCGTGCGCCAGAGCCCCACGCCGTCCTGGGCGATCTCCACGTGCCCTCTCGTGGGAACCGTTGTCTCCCAGGACACCGTGAACATCGTGTTCACCTCGTCGGAACGCTCTGCCCCCACAGACACCAGGCTCAGCTCCTGGGGGCCGTCGAGGCCCTCGTCGACCAACGGGGTCTCCGGCCCTTCGGTCCCGCAGCCCATGACGAGGATCACAAGGCCGGGTGCAAAATCAGGGAAGCGCATCGAGGACTCCGAGGAACAGCGGCATGGGAGAGGAGCAGGTGCTGCAGCGCAGGGCCAGCAGCCAGGTGTCATCGGCGTCGACGCCAGAGAAGCCGTCGAGCTCGGCCAGCTCGGCCTCGGTCTGCCCCTCGACATCCAGCTCCCACATCTCGGTGGCCAGAAGGTCGAGGTCGAGAAAGGCAGCCTCGAGGGAGGCGACGTCGTGATCGGCGTAGCGGCCAACGGTCAGGCGGTCGATCTTGTGGAGCGCCAAGGCCTGGTCGAGGCCATCCAGGCTCAGACTCGACCAGTCCACACCGAAGGTCTGCCCCTGAGGGACCTGCAGGGCCGTGCTCCCGGTCAGGGTGGCGTCGATGTCGAAGAGACTGTCATCGTCCTCGAAGACCACCGTCTCCGGGGCGTCGTCGACCGTGGGCTCGACGAAGAGCAGCTTCCGGTATTGGACCGGTGCGTCATCGGTCTCGGTGAGCAACACCACCATCCAGGTGCCGGTGTCTGGCTCGAGGTACTGCTCGATGTCGATGTCGGTGCCCAACATGGTGAACTCGGACAACGCAGCGCCGGTGGTCCCGGGCTCCAGATCGAGGCGCACGAAGAGGCTGAGCTCGGACTGAGGGATGTCGTCGACGGCGATGGCCGCAGCGAGCTCGGCCTGACCCAGCTGACCGAAGACCGTGACAAAGGCGGCGGTGAGGTCGGCGGCAGGGTCGAGGGGATGCCCGAGCATGTCGAAGGTGAGATCGGCCCAGTCGATCCAGGGGTCGGTACCGGCTGCCACCGGTACCGACGCGATGTCGAGGTTGGCGGTGTAGCGAAAGCCGGTGTCGTCGCTGAGAACCAGCGGGCCCTCCCAAGGGGACGTCTCGGTGCCAGCAGGTAGCTCCGTGTCGCCGGCGCAAGCGCACAGGCAGACAAAGAGCCCATAGATCCGGGGATGTGTGTGGGGCGCCGTCAAGGTAGCCCCTGTGTTAAGGGCTGTTTCAAGATAAAGCCTCCGCCCAAGCCTGTTGTCACAAGCTGTTGGCATCCCGCCCAACGCCGCCGCAGGGCTCAGCCCGACCGAACTATGGGTCTTCCGCCCAAAACCGGCCTTTCATACGGGCAATATAGGCCATGATCTCCGGTTTTGCAGAGACATGTTCCTGTAGTTCGTTGGGGAGCTCGACCACCGCCACCTGGGCCAGGAAGGCGTAGACCACAGCGTCAATGCTCCGAGGCTGGTCTCCCAACAGAAACTGCCTGTCGCCCAAGATGGCGGCGACCGCATCGAGATCGGCACAGGCCCGACGTAGGATCTCGCCCCTGGGATGCCGCCCCAGCCCATGGGCACGCGTCGACTTGAGCACGCTTCTCCGCAACATTGGCACCAACACCGGTCTCGCCAGAGCGGGCAGCAACGAGCCGATGACGTGGCGGTAGGAGGCCCAGCCAGCGTCATCGACCCAGCGCACCTGCAGCATGCCCCAGTAGGCGTGCTCCTCCAGGGTCCGCTGCACCAGCAAGGCCGTCGCTCTCGACTCCGCGCTCAGCCCCACGTCGAGCTGGACATCGTAGGCCGCGGTGAGCTCCCGCAAGATGACCGAGGAGTCCGCCAACTTTCGGCCCTCGTGCACCACGAAGGGGGCCTTGCCCATGGGGGCCGACTGGGGCGTCCAGGCGGCATTCTCGTAGGGGATGCCGGCCATGCGCAGCCAGGTCTCGACCTTGAGGCAGAACGGGCTGGGACTGGGCAGCACCCAGTCGATGGGGAACTGGTGGAGCTCGATCATGCGGGTCCTCGACAACCTCTGATGGGCTTGTCGAGCGACTCGTATGCGTCACTCCAGCGAGCAGCTACCGTCGAAGTGCATGGCGCTCGCCTCGGTATCGCTGAGCACCGACAAGCCCTCATCATCGCCCGTGACCACCGCGTTCCATCCGAGCGGAACACCGAAGGTGTGCAGGGCGGCCGTCATCTCGATGTCGTCGGTGGGCGGAAACCAGATGACACCTGCTGCCAATCCGTCCACGCAGGCCGTTGCGGCGATGTCGTCTCCATCGCTGATGTCGCCGCTCAGATCCCTGTCGGCGTACAGGAGCGGCAGCTCGAAGGCGTAGGCGAAGCCGCCGCCATCCCAGTCCACGATGTGATCCTCACCGGGGCTGCCGTCCAGGGACATGGACCAGCTGCTGCCCGAGAAGGGGGCCTCGTTGTACACAGGCTCCACCCAGGCCGCCCCCCCCAACAAGGCGACCGACACGAGGGCGAGGCCGGTCCCGTCGGTGTCCATCTCCACGTCGCCCCCGATGTCCAGGAGCTCGTTGGGCAGCATGTTCTCGGAGACCGAGATGTCTTGGGGGTCGTCCACCGTGAGGCTCTCTTCCGCGAAGAACACGACATTCCAGCCCTCCTCCAGGCCCATCGAGGCGAGGAACTCGGGCACGGGCCCCGTCAGGTAGAGGGGCTTGGACGCACCCACGCCGCTGTAGACCTCGTCGCCGTTCACCTCGCCATCGCCGTCTTCATCGAGCCAGAGACCCGAGTGGAACACGGCAATTCCGGTGTCGGGGTAGCCGTCGTCCGCGAGCCAGGTGAGGTCGGCGTCGTCGGGTGGCTCGGGGTCGAAGGCAGCCACCTCCCCCACAAACGCGGTGCTGCCGTTGCGGCCGATGACGGAGCCGTCCTCGAGATCGTACTGGTGCAGGTCGACGGCGAGCCCGTCGCGCGGGGAGTCGATGACGAAGCGGAGCTGCCCGGTCGGCGCGGGCTGACCCGTGTCGTCACCCTCCCCGCCACCTCCCGTGTCGTCTTGATCGGACGCGCCCG
>JAERSX010000799.1 GCA_016845285.1 Deltaproteobacteria bacterium
GTCTCCCCCAGCACCAGCACCGGCAGGTCGAGGTCTGCCACCCGATCGATCATGGCCAGCGCCCGGCCGAGCTGGGCGCTCTGACCAACCAGCCTCGGGTGGGGGCGTGGGAGACGATCCGACGACAAGCGCTGCAACACCATGAGCGTGCGACCGACACTCATCACATCACCGGCTCCCAGGTCGGCGCGTCCCACCCTCGCTCCATTGACGAAGGTGCCGTTGCGGCTGTCCAGGTCCTCCACGACCGCGCCCGCCTCTCCCACGCTGCGGACCTCGCAGTGTCGCCGTGAGACCCGGCTGTCGGCGAGGGCATCCGGCACGAAGGCCCCCGCGTCATCGCGACCCAACACCATCGCGCCCTGACCCGGTAGCACCGCAGTGCTCCCGACGAACCTGGGCTCCACGTGATGCACGATGATGAGACCCAGCGAGACGTGATCGTCGACTCGTCCAGCGTTCTGGGTTGCGGTCTGGGTAGGCTCGGTGGCGATGGCACACATCCGGCTGGGAGCCGGATTGTAGCCCGTGAGCGACGGAGCGAACATCACAGCGAGAGGATGATCTCCCGAAGCATCAGCTCCATGTCGCTGGTGATCTGGGGTTCGTTGTGAAACGTGGTGAACACGACCCGCCCCTCACCGGCGTGGAACCGCACGGCCAGCGGTGCGTCCTCCAAGGGATGCGGGTCCCAGAGGCTGACGGGACTGCCCTTGACGAGCACCTCGGAACCGGCCTCAGCACCCACCGCCATGACCCAACCCGCCAGGTCGTAGTGGACATCGGCCACGGTGCTGCCCAGGATGTCCTGCATCGTGGGATCGACCACATCGACCTGGAGGGTGCCCTCATCGCCACCATAGGCGTCGAAGGGAAAGTCGTCGTCACCGTAGAAGTCGATCGCCTGCGGAAAGGTTGCCTCCACCAACAGAAAGGACCAGTCGGAGGCGTACAGGCTGTGCCCTTCCTCGACAAACTGCGCCAGGTTGGCCGTGACCTGCTCGGTGCCCGAGTACAACCAGTCCTCGTCCATGCCGCAGTTCATGAACACGATGTCGTAGGAACCGAGTCGCTCGGCGTCCATCAGGAAGTCCAACTGATTGGTCCCGCCCTGCTCGATCAAGTCGTAGGTCAGGCCCAGACCATCCAAGATGTCTTCGGTGGAGTCGTAGCTGCCCCGCAGGACGGCGATGTCCAGATCGGCACCCAGGCACTCGTCGTCGGAAAGCTCGACCAACCCATCGGTGACCTCGACCATCACGGAGGTGGTGAAGCTGCCCTTCTGCACGTGGACCTCCCAGGTCCCCGGGGGCACACCCTCCAACAAGAACCGACCCTCTGCGTCGGTGGTGGTCTCGATGACCTCGTCACCTACGCCGTCACCGTCCCAGTCGACGTCGATCCAGACCCTGGCGCCAGCCACCCATCCGGTGCCCGCCGGGTCGCAGATCCGCCCAGCCACAGAGCCCGCCCCGGAGAGCTCGCCGGTGTCGGTGGCTGACGGTGGCGTACCCGTATCCATGGACGAAGCACCGGTGTCGGCCAGGCCCGTCGCTGGCGATTCCTCCATGCTCGAGATCTTGTAGTCCGAGCAGCCGACGACGAGGACGATGGGCCACAACATGCGCATGATTCGCTCCTTGGTTGCTCCTGAGCCTGAGCAAGAGGCATGCCAGGCACCCCACGCCTTGGGATCGAGCCCTACGGCGCCATGCTGGCCCCTCGGTCGATCCGATCACGCACCATGGAACGTCACGTCACGTTCGATGGAACACCGTCATGCCGGGGGCCCGCAGAGCGCCCCCGCCTGTCGTGGCGTGACAGCGGCGTGGGAGGTGGCCCGTCGGAGGCGGCGGGAGTCGAACCCGCTGAACCCTCAACCCGAGAACGGGCATAGGAAGCCACCGTCGACCTTGTCGTCGGGGACATCAACGGCCAGCATGGAGGTCACCGAGTCCTTCTCCACGCTCTCCACTCCTGGAAGTGTTCGGCGCAGAAGGGGAATTCTTTCTGTTCGGCGGTGCAGCCAAGCTTTCGGCAGTCCCGGAACCCTTTTTCTTTCTGCGCTGTGGATGCCGGCTTCACCGGAAGAGCGTCTGGAACGGCACTCCGCCGGAGATGGCCTGCCATCAACCCCCAGCCGTCAACCGATTCGTACGCTCGCTTGATGTAAGGCGCCGCACCACCGATACCCGACCCGTCAATCGAGATGTGATGACGTTCCTCGGCCGTCAACTCGCGCACGGAGCCATCTTCGTTGACATAGACGTAGGGACAGTCCTCATCACCCATCAAGACGCTCCTTGGAACAGGGAGAGGCTAAGAGATCCTCACTCCGACAACGACCATCTCGTATCTCCACCCAGGGCAACCGCCGAAGGGTAGCAGGCACCCAATGTGCCGCGGCGAAGGGCGAGTAGAACCCGCCACCAACGCCCTCCCCACCCACCAACGCTGGCGAAGACCCCGCCGACCGAGCGCTGCGGTCCCCAGCCCGTGCCACACAAGGCACGCAGCGGGCGACAGACACGCGACAGTGAGCCGGACACCCTGGCAAGCAGCTGCCAACCCGACCAAGGAGTCAAGAATGTCCTGTCTTGCGTTGTTCCTCCTGCCCGCCTTCCTCTCCTCACCGGCCCTGGCCCAGGACACCGGCGACCCCTTGCTCGACGACTGCGTCGACGACGAGGTGGCCTGTGATGACGGCGACGACGACGACGACGACGAGCTGACCGTCGTCATGCTCTCGCCGCAGGCGGGTGTGACCGGCGGGAAGGTCCTGGAGATCGAGGCCGACTTCGGGGTCTCCGGCAACGTGGAGCTCGAGGCTTCCGACTCGGTCACCTTCGGCATGGCCGCCGGCATTCCCGACGCGGCCTGGCACCGCGCGCCCGCAGGCGAGGAGATGATCGATCCCACCGTCGGGGGCACCCAGGACGTGGGCTACAACTACGCCACCCTCGAGATCTACCCGGTGTTCCTGTCGGCGGGGACCAGCACC
>JAERSX010000800.1 GCA_016845285.1 Deltaproteobacteria bacterium
GCTGCTGCATGCCGCCGCCCTGCTGGCTTCCGCCTTGCTGCTGCATTCCGCTTTGTTGGCTTCCGCCCTGCTGCATTCCGCCCTGCTGGCTTCCGCCTTGCTGCTGCATGCCGCTTTGTTGGCTTCCGCCCTGCTGCATTCCGCCCTGCTGGGTTGAGCCCTGCTGCATGCTGCCTTGCTGGGTTGAGCCCTGCTGCATTCCGCCCTGCTGCATTCCGCCTTGCTGGCTTCCGCCCTGCTGCATTCCGCCGCTCTTGCCGCTCTTGCCGCTCTTGCCACCCTTTCCGCCGAGGCTGGCTACCGCTGTGACATCGTCGCCACCCGCGGAAGCGATGCCGCTGGAGCCGCCGTATGTGCCGATGTAGTCAGCCACGTTTCCGCGCTCGAGGAGGGCCAGCCAGTACTCGGTGTCGATGGCTTCGCAGGCCGTGGAGAGCTTCTCGAACTTGACCTTCTGGCCAGCCAGAAGGGCTGCGTCGATCTTGGCAATGCTCTCGACCACCTTGGCTGTGGCGTCAGCTGATTCTGGATCGAGCTCTGCGATGGTGGCCGCGAAGTCGGCGAGCTCCGTCTCGGTGTCGAGGGCGACGCCTTCGATGGTGAACTTCAGACCGATCAGAATGCGACGTGCCTGGAGTTCCTTGTCGGGATCTGTCTCGGAGGTGAGCCAGCTTGGGAGGTTGGTCGAGGCATCTCCGGCCATGCGCTCCCGGCTCTTCGGGAGGACCGTCTCCGGGGAGGCGACGTCCCAGAACATGGCGCGCCCCTCGGCGCCGGCGGCGTCGAGAACTGCGGCGAGGGCGTCGCGGTCGGCTTCGAGGGAAGCGGCTTCGGTGGCTTGTAGGGCCTCGAACTTGGCGCCCACGTCGGCCGGGCTGCACTCTTCGGTCATGCTGGCGACCACATCGAGCACGGCTCGCTCTACGCGCCGGTCGTCGACCTCGCGGCGGGCCTGACGCTTCCTGAGGGTGTCACTGATCTGGTCTGAGATCTTGCCGTCTTCGAGTAGCTGGAGCGCAGCCCCGACCTCTTCCCAAGGGTCGCGGCTCGAGGAGCTCAGAGCGGTGGAGGCCGCCGATGATGCGCTGAGTGAAGAGGCGTTCGATGCGGTGATCGTCGAGCTGGAGGTGCTGCTGGTGCCAGAAGGCGTGGTTGTCGTGGTGCTCGAGCCTTCGCAGGCGAGCAGGAGCAGCAGCGGAAGTGGGAGAATGCGCATGGAGGGACCTCGATAGACGGTGCCGCGCCTGTTTCGGATGGGGCGGCCGTGACGGGAACGAGTGCCGTTAATACACGGCAGGGCTGTGGCCAAGGATCGGGACGACCAGAGACAGCGGGAGTCGCCATCCGCAGCGCTGGAGGGTGCCAGCAGCCAGGTCGTTGGTCGGTGGGACCGTAGAAGGGGCAGGAGGGTTCCCGAGACCAGCGTTTCGAGGGCCTCGGCTCAGCGGGGGCCTCCTTGCTGACCACCGAAGTTGCCCATTTGGGTGTTGCCGGACTGCGGCCCAGCGGCTGCGGAGGAGCCCTCGGGGGACCCCATGGGAATACCCACGGTTCGGCCGAGCAGAGCGGTCTCACATGCCATCTTGCCCTGTCCGTAGCGGAAGGCGTCGCAGGGGCCGGGCATGCCAGGTACGAGGCCCAGCATACGGGCGGCTGTGCCGACACCCTGGCCAAAATCGAGGCTCTGCTCGAGTCCGTCGACGCGCCCCAAGATGTAGCGGATGTCCGAGGTCATGACCTCGAAGCCGTTGGCGATCCAGTACTCCTGACGGTGGGTGCTGACGTGCACGACACAGTGGCGGAGCAACGGCCCGCTCTTCTCGCAGACCGCCATGACCCCCTCGATGGGGCCATTCATCTGCCGGTCGGCATCGGACAGCCAGCATGAATTGCGCATCATGGTGTCGTTGATGTCGTCGCAGTTCTCCGCGGGCGCGGGGTCGACGTAGTTGCGAACGGACAGCTCGATGCAGCGATCCGAGGCGTCGGGATCACTCATTCGACTGCAGACCTTGATGATGTCCGTGCCTGCGCGAGGGTTGAAGGTGTCGTCCAGGGCCTGGATGGCACACCAGTCACGGGCCGAGCCGTCCAGCATTTCGCAGTGTTGGAGTGACACGGCCATGTCTTCGGGCAGGTCCGCTGTCAGCGGGGTGTTGCTACAGGCCCAGAGTAGGGGCATCAACCCGAGGCGGATGCTCACTGTTGCCAGAGGTGTGGGCGGTTCCACGTGCGCATGCAGGTGTCGGCGTACGGCCGCTGGACCTGGTTGCAGAGGTTCTGGACCGTGGTCTGGTCGAGTCCGTCGGGCCCAGCCATGATGACCTTGTCGATGGCCGCCGAGCGCACCATCTGATCCTGGATCTGCTGCACTGCGGTGATGGAGGTGGAGAGTTCACCGCCTTCGGCTGCTGTGGTCGCCTCCTCGAAGTAGCACCAGTCCTTGGCGGTGGCGTCGGCGATGGTGGTGCAGTCTTTCTTGGAATTGCAGCCCCAGGTCCCGACCAATGCGAGGAAGCCGAGCACGGTGCCGAAGCGCGCGGCCTGGTCGACGAGTTTGCGTTCGGTTCTTGTGGGCAAGGCCACTCCTGAGCGAGACGACGTTGTAGCAGACCATTGGGGCGACCTCAACAGGACGACGAGGTGGACGGCGGCAGGAGGTACAGATACCGACCTGCGGTCGGGCACCGGGGTTTCATTGAGTCGATCAGCACACCGCGCGGAGACTGCAGGCCTCGGCCCAAGGTCAGGCCTGGCGCAGGGGCTCGTCGCTGCTGCGCTCGTGCTCGCAGCAGCCTGGCTGATCGATCGCCAGGGTTGGCAGGCGTCTCTGCTGGAGGGCTGGACGCCGGTGGTCGTCGTGGTGGTGGTTCTCCTGACTGGCTTCGGTGCTCTGCGTTGGCGGGCCAGCCGCTGGCTCGCCCGAGTGTGGAGTCCCTCTCTGCAGTCCATCGGGGTGCTGGGAAGGGGGGCTCCGCCTGCGCCCCCTCTGGCTGTGACCCAAGACGTCGGCTTGTTCGGAGAGGCTTGGTTGGGCCCTGGCGATTTTGCCCTGCTGGCTGGAGCCCGAAGTCTTCCCGCTGATGGAGCCGTCGACGAGCTGCGCGCCGCTGGGGTCGATGTCTGGGCCGTCGGTCTTCCGGAGCTGCGCCTGAGCACCGATCGCCGGGCTGGTGGGGTGCGTCGGGCATCGGGAGCGGTCAGCGATGGCTCGCTGAGGGCCTGGGCGGCGGAGGTCCGTGCTCGCTCCCGGGCTGCAGCCATCGTGATCGACCCGGTGGCCGGTCTGGACGATTTTTGGCCGGCCGAACGGGTGGAGAGCCGCCTCGGGCGGCTGCACGCGGAGCTCGCCTCCGAGCTCGACGAGGGGCTTCGCGTGCTGGTGTTGTGGGACACCGAGCCCGAGTGGGCTCTGAGCCGCGATCCCATTGTGGAGCGTGGTCTGGATGGTGTGACGGTCATGCGTGTCTGGGACGGGCGACGTGCCATTCCCGTCGACAGCCGCAGTGGCGGAGGCGTGCTCGCGGCTCTTGCGGCCTGGTTGGTGCGGCCCCGGGCCACCGAGGCTTGGAGCCCCGATCTCCAGCGTGTCGCCAGCATCGCCTCGACTGGAGCCGCGGCTGCCCTCTACTTCTTGGGGGCCGTGCTGGTCTGTGGAGCCGTGTTCCTGGGGCAGGCCACCGATCAGCGCCTGATCGGCGATCTGGACGGGAGCCTGGTGGGCTCGCTTTGGAGCAACTGGTGGATCGGCCAGGCTCTGGCCGACGGAGCCCTGTGGCGCGGCGAGCTCGGGCAGATCTTCAGCTCGGATGCCGTCTACTGGCCCTCGGGTGCCTCGCTGATCGAGCTCTTCGGCAACGTGCTGCCCAGCCTGTTGGCGCAGCCTCTGCAGTGGCTCCTCGGCTACCCCGGCTACTGGAACGCCTTCGTGCTGCTCTCGGTGACAGCCAACGGGCTCGCCATGTGGGCGCTGGCTCGGCAGCTCGGAGCCGATCGTGGTGGCGCTGTGGTGGCGGGCGCCATCTTCGCGTATGCACCGCCGCTCATCCTGGAGGTGAGCCTCGGCCACCAGGCCGTGTTTCAGGCATTCGCCCTGCCCATGGCGCTACGGGCCAGCCTCCGAGCCATCGACGGTGGGCGCCGCGGGGACACCGTGATGGCGGCGTTCTGGCTGGGCGCGGCCTCCCTCGGGTGGTGGGTGTATGGGGCCGTCGGCTGGATCCTGGCCTTGGCGCTGGGCTGGAGTCGGTGGCGCCGGGCTGCTCCCGAACGGCGGCGGGCGCTCATGGGCACCTTGGGACGGGTCGTTCAGGTCTACCTGCCGGCGCTGCTGTTCGCTGGGCCTCTCTTGGCGCTCGCCAACAACGAGTCCATGGCGGGTCTGTGGACCGGTGTCTTCCCCCACGAGCTCGAAGGCGACATGCTCGCCGACGTCATCATTGGCCAGCTGGTGGAACGCTCCTTGCGGCCGGCCTCGATGCTGCTGGGCGAGCCGGGGCAGCCCCTCGGCTGGGCGCCATGGGTGCTGGCGGGCGGCATCGCGGTCCTGTGGCGGGCATCGCCGTTCCGTCGCCGCTGGTTCTGGCCCATCACGGCCTTGGTGGCGATCGTTCTGGCCATCGGCCCCTACATCCAGCCTGCCGCAGGCGGCGAGTACGACTGGATGCCCATGCCTGGGGCGGCTCTGTTCTACGCCTTCCCCTTGTTCTCACGCCTCCACCACCCTGATCGCTTTCTCGTCCTCGTGTTCCTGGCCGTGGCGGCCATGGTGGGGCTGCTCTTTGGTTGGCTGCTCCGGGTCGCCCGACGCGAAGACGCCATGGTGCCGGCGCTGCTGGGCTGGGCGCTGGCCGTCTGCCTCCCCTTCTTCCATGGGGCGGCGCCGGTGAGCGTCACCACCTTCGACGTGCCCAAGTACTACGAGGTCCTCGGCGAAGAGGGAGCGATCATCGAGATCCCCATCGGCTTCCGTGAGGAGATGCTGCTCTACCAGCCCTACCACGAGCACCCCGTGCTCGGCGGCCCGGGCGAGAAGTGGCGAGCAGCCATGGCTTCCGGCGACTTTCACCTGGAGCTGAGGCTCGATCCCTTTCTTTACTTCTTGTGGGAACAGAGCGCGCCCCTGCCCCAGGCAGGCGCCTTCGGCGACATCCGGGAGCGGGGCTTCCGCTATGTCATGGTCCACGAGGGATGGGTCCGTCGCCTGGCGATGAAGCGGATGGACCGACGCGTCCAGAGCCTGCTCGACCACCTCGAGCGCATCGACGGTCTGCTGGGGCCCGCCATCTACACGAGCTCCGAGGTGTCGATCTACCGGATCCCCGACGTCGACGACGCCATGGAGAACGTCCAGCAGCTCAAGCAGTCGATGCATGCTGCGGGAGGCGGCATGGCCATGGAAGAAGGCGCGGTCGAGGGTGGCATCACCGCTGCCGCTGGTGCCAGCGCGGGCCAGCTGATGAGCGGCTCGCCGATGGCGACCCAGTCGGGAGGGCCGCTCGCTCCTCCTGTCGAGGCGCCCTCAGGCGGGCCGTCGGGCCCGTAGGATCGCGCTGCGGAGGCTGGCTGTCATGGCGAGGACCGCCATGAGAACGGCCAAGCCCAGGTAGAAGATGGGGGCCGGGATGCCCGCTCGGGCCGCTTGCTCGGAGATGCCGGAGCCGCTCTTGGGGGCGGGCTCGGGCATGACCGCGGCCAGGGTGCGGGTCAGGGTCCACTCCTCACCATCGCGCGAGGCCAGGAGGGTGATGGGGTAGGTGCTCTCTCGCCAGGCGGAGGGCACGGTGATCTGCTCGGTGTGCCAGATCCGGCCGCCATCGGCGAGGCCCGAGACATGGACCGTGGTGGCGCCTGGGGTGGGGTTTAGCAGGGCCCACCACTCACCATCTCCCGGCATGTCGAGCGCAATGCTGCCGTCGTCGGTGAATGCCACACCCTCCTGTTGGTCGGAGCGCTGCGCCACCACGGAGACGCCGGAAGTGCCGGGGGGCATGACCAGCGCCAGGCCGAGCATGCCCGCTGGGCCTCCGGCGCCGCCGCCACCGCCTTGGCCGTCTCCGGGACCACTGCCGGGTGGTCCCTGAGCCAGCGCGGGAAGTCCGATCAGGCAGAGTGCCGCGGCGAAGAGGGGGCGGATCATGCGGATTCCATCCAGGCTGCGAGGAGGTCTCGGGCTTCGTCTGCTTCCAGCTGGCCGGAGGACGGGACCCTGAAGATCTCGACAGGGTCGGTGTCGTCTACGTCGGTGTCGCCGGTGATGGCCTCGCAACGTGCTTCGAGGCCGTCTCTGATGCGGGCGGCATCGGCCTCGTGGAAGCTGGCCGAGTGGAGTGCGATGTCACTCACCCCCAGCGCGCCGAGCACCTGGAGCACGTCGCCCACCTCCGCCGTGCGCATCTCTACGAGAGCGAGCGACAGGCGGTGGCTCAGCACTTCTTGGGCGCTGCCGGTTCGGGTGAAGTCGGTCATGGCAGGTTGGCCGTGGTGGGCCTGGTAGAAGGCGCTCAGGCCTGCGTACTTGAGCATGTCCCGGTCTCGTCCCCAGAGGTCGAGGACGGCCCCTTCTCCCGACAGGCCGGCATAGCCCGAGGGAACGTCGGCGGGTGCGGAGGTCTCGTCCCCCATGGTGCCTGTGAGCACGAGGCCGTCGATCAGGAGCAGGCCGAGGAAGCCCAGGCGCCAGCGTCGCGACAGGCCCTCGCGGGCCAGCTGATCGAGAAACAGAGCGGACAAGGCGGCCAGGCCGAGGAAGGCCAGGGCCATGAAGCGCGCCGGCATGCGGTAGGCCAGGATGGCAGGGCTCAGCTCGTAGAGCCACGCGTAGAGCAGGCTACCGGTGCCGCCATGGGCGTCGTCGAGGCGCAGGGTGGGCCCCAAGGCGAGCACAGCACCAAGGGTGAAGACGGCGAGCCAGGGCAGCGTCTCTCGTGGCCTCCGAGCGGTCAGGGCACCGAGGCCGAGCACCAGGGCCACCGCGCCGATGTAGTGGATGCGGCCCTGCCGGAGGTGGGCGGTCTCCGGGTAGGGGACGAGGATCCCGCTGAGGCTGACCGAGTCGAGGGCCACCACCGACAGGGGATCTTCGGCCCCGACCCGGGCGCCGACTGCTGCGTCCAGTGCGCCGAGCACGAGCCAGGCCAAGGGGAGGATGAGCACCAGCGAGACGCCGGAGAATGCGACCACCCCGGGCCAACGAGGCCCACGAGCGGGGGTGCACACCAGCAGGCAGACCCCGAGGCTCGCGGCGATGAGGGCGCCATCGATGGCGTAGTAGCCCGACGACCACGCCAGGCCGGCCATGGCCAAGGCGGCGTAGACACCGGCGCGGGGGCTTCCACCTCGGGCCGCGACCACCAGGTGGCCGGCGAGGAGGGGCAGGAGGAAGCCGCCGAGCAGGTAGGCCTCGCCCTCGATGCGGTAGGTGTGCATCAGGGAGTTGAACGCCAGGACGACCCCGGCTCCGATGGCGGGCAGGTTTCCGGTGCCCAGGGGGCCTCGCGCCATCCAGAAAC
Organism: Deltaproteobacteria bacterium; assembly: GCA_016845285.1. Classification (GTDB taxonomy): domain Bacteria; phylum Myxococcota_A; class UBA796; order UBA796; family UBA2385; genus BH17. The sequence continues at coordinate 7,512 of JAERSX010000800.1, forward strand.
CGGCGGTCCCGGTGAGTGCGATGGCCAGCAGGCTGTAGAGGTTGAAGGCCTCGACCGGCGTGCAGAAGATGCGAAGAGGGACGTACAGCAGACCGTAGAGGAAGCTGTCGGCCTGCCGCAGGTCCAGCCCGTCGGGCCACGCGACGTCGGTCGTGCTCAGCCAGGGACCGCCACCCGTGATGGCTCGCCAGGTGTGTTCCCCGAACCAGACGGTGCCATAGCCGTCGAAGCGCCTCTGGTGGAAGAGGAGCTGCCCGTCGAGATCGAGGAGCAGGGGCCAGGTCGCCACCGCGGCCAAGCCCACGAAGATCGCAAAGGCTGTCGCGAGGTTGAGGGCGCCAGCGCGTCTCGCGAAGGCACCGGCGGTCGGGACCTGGGGCATGCGGCGGAGGCTATCGCCTGTCCAGAGACCCCACCACCTCGGGCCAGCCCGGAGGGGGACAGGCCAACTCGTGACCCCAAGGGGCGTAGATCACAACGTCGGCGTCCTGGTACACGGGAGCCCCAGCGAGCTCCCGGAGCCGCCTGGACATGATGCGCCGGCGCATGTGGCCGCCATCTGGGTCGTTGGAGAGCAGGAGGGCTTGGGGTCGCAGCACGACCCAGCGGTAGCCAAGCTCGGCGATCGCGTTCTGATCGGCGTCGGTCCACGTGCCCGTGTCGCGGGGGTTCGAGGTCGAACGGAGAAGCTGTGCGAGCCAGTCATTGTCGGCGCGCAGGGCCCGCTGTTCGGCTGGGACGAGGCTGCGGGAGCGCTCGTTCATGCCTCCGAGAATGGGGAGACCGTGGAGCGTCTGGTGGAGCAACTGGTCGTGATCTCGACCGTAGGGGATGACCACGACCGCGCCCTCGGTGGCGGCCAGGCAGTGGTAGGCCTTGGGGACGGCGGGGTCCCAGGTTGGAAGTGGCCAGGCACCCCGAAGTCCTGCCTCGCCCAGGAGGACTGCCGCGATGAGCACGACGCCCACGGGCTGGTATCGAGGGAGCCGCCCGACCAGCGTGGCTCCGCCGACGGCGGCCAGCGGGACGAGCAGGGCCAGGGCCCGGCACGGCCAGTACAGCCGCTCCATGGGGGGCAGGATTGCGGCCAGGCCGATGTAGATGGGGTTGGGGACGCCACCGGGCAGGGGGCCGACCGCCAGGAGCAAGGCGGCCACGGCGACGACGAGCCACCGACGGCGCTGCCAGAACGCCGCGAGCGCCAGGAGCAGTGCGGTGCCGCTCAGGGCGAGGCCTTCGAGCTTCGCTGCGGTGGAGGAGCGAACGGTCACCTCTCCCCAGAGGCCCAGCACACCC
>JAERSX010000801.1 GCA_016845285.1 Deltaproteobacteria bacterium
TTCCTACACTGCCGCGCTTCAGGTGCTCTCGGACGAGCAGGATGCGCTTGCCGAGGTTCGTGCAGCCCGAGCATTTCTGGACCTCGAGGATGTACGACTCCGCCTGGAGCTGTCGGAGGCTGCCGTCTCCGAAGCGGACGCGCGGGGTGCGGACGCACAGGCGGGGGTGGCGGCGGGGAGCGCCGGCGTGCGGGCGGCCGAGGAGCGGCTACAGGCGGCAGATCTCGCCCGATCGGCAGCCCGTCGCCTTGCGGCCGGTGCGACGCGCACGCTGACCAGCCGGCGGGCCAAGCCAGAAGACACCCATCGCGCTCTCGAAGAGGTGGTGCAGTTGCTCGGGAGACGGAGCCGCTTGTCCGGGACTCCGGGCACCTTGGTACCCGCCGAGGATGAGGACGTCTTGGAGAAGACGGCCCCTGCGATGCCGGTCCCTGAGGCGCCGTCGAGCCCCCAACAGCCTGCCGTCCGTGCTCAAGCTGTGGAGGTCACCATCGAGGATGAGTCGGAAGGTGACGGACCCGAGTTGACGGATCCGGGCGGACGCGTGCCTGGTGCCAGGGTGGCCTTCATGGGCATTGGGCGTGACATCACTGCCAATCCCACCGACGACGACCCTGCGGTGCCCGCTGCGCTGTCCCCGGCCGTGGAGACGGACGACCAGGTGCCCACCGAGCGCACACCACCGCCTCCCCCGCAGGTGCCACCAACTCCGGTGAAGGCGGACACACCACGCCCACCACGTGCCCCCCGTGTGTCGCCGATCTCGAAGGCCCGCAGGGTGCGGCGCAAGGCCGTGTCGTCCGAGCCGTTGCCATTCCTGGGTGTGGGCGGCCCACCCAAGAAGACCGATGAGGTCGACGGTGCCGAAGGGGCGGATGCGGCTCAGGCCACGCCCGAGGCGCTCGCTCCGCCCATCTCTGATGCGGCCACGAAGATCTTGAAGCGGCCTTCCCCCCGACAAGAGGGCCCACGAATCCAGGCCCGCAAGCGGCGAACCCCCAAGGCGGTCTCCAAGCCGCAGACCAACGTGTCCGATCTGCTCGCACGGATCCGGAGTACGGCGTCGAGCGATCCGCTGGGTGACCCTGATGTTGCTCCCCCACCCACGCCTTCAGAGCCCGCCTCACCGGTGGATCTGGGGGCGGCTACGGTGTTGCTCAGCAAGGATGAGCTGGCCCGTCGGCGTGAAGAGCTGCTCGCCGAGCTGGAGTCCGACGCTCCCAAGAAGCCGGAGCTGGATTCCGCAGCAAAGACGAGGATTCTCTCTCGCGAGGAAGTGCTTGCGGCGCTGGACGACGAGTAGGACGAACCACCCGTGTTTCAGGGCTCGCGGCGCCAGCCCCAGATGGAGACCAGCAGCGCCACGAGCACGCACAGCCAACGGAAGGCCCAGCCGCCGCGCACATACCAGGTCTCCACTGCGAGCAGGGGCACGGTAGCCACGCGGGCCAGCTCGGTGAATGCGGAGGTCGTTGAGCTGATGCGGCCGTTGGGGGCAACCACCCAGCTGACGCCTGTCGTGGCGGCGCGGACCATGGGTCGGCCGAATTGAATGGCGTGGCGACTCGTGAGCATGGCGTGCTGGTGGGGTGAGGCGGTGTCTCCGAACCAGGAGTCGTTTGAAATGACGACGAAGAGGTCGACGGGATCGGGCTCTTCGCCCTCGAACAGCCACCACATGCTGGCGTCGAAGATCGCCTCGTAGCAGATGGGGACGCTGTATGTGTACGGTGTGCCGTCGGGGAGGTGTGCCGTCACCGTCACCGGCCGTGTACCCGGTGTGAGATCGAAGTGATCGGGGCCGAAGAGGTCGGCGACGGCGGGAAGGGTGTCGGCGAAGGGACGACGTTCCCCGAAGGTGAGAAGCAGGCGCTTGTCGGTGCGGTCGAGGAGCTGGCCCTCGCGGCTGAAGGACCACGCAGAATTGGTGCGTTGACGTGTGGTCCCTCCGTTGCCGTCGTCCACCTTTGCAGATCGGAGGCCTCCAGCGAGCAGGTGGAAGTCCCCTTCGGCTGCCATGGCTCCCAGGTACTCGGCCGCCGAGCGCTGGCCGAGCTTGCGCACAGCTTTCGGGTCGTCCACGTCGGTACGCATGGCGCCTTCGGACCAGATCACGAGGTCGGGGTGCTTGGCGGTGACCCGCGCGGTCAGCTCACGCCAGAGAGCGAGGCGGGGTGTGGGACCGAGGGAGATTTGTTCGAGCACGCCAAGGTCGATCTGTAGCTGTGCCACCCGAAGCGTTGGAGCCGTCTCCTGAGCCTCGTCGAGAGCCGCGGTGCGCCACGCGCCTCCAATGAGCACTGTGGTGACGACCCCCGCGAGCAACGCCAGATGGCGGCGGGGCAGTCGGGATCGCCGAGACATCCAGGCTTCGGCCAGCCCTGCATTCACCACCACCACCAAGTAGCTGACACCCGCCACGCCGGTGACGCTCGCCAGCTGCCAGACCGGCAGTGCGGTGTTGTGGACGGCGCCCAGCTGCCACGGGAACAGGGTCGGCAGCTGCTCGATGGCGACCCAGATGGCCCCGAAGAGCCAGATCCATCCCGGCCCGAAGCGACGCCGCACCCATGGGAGGAGCCCAAAGGCCAGGGCCAGCGGAAGTGCGAAGGCGAGGGCGAAGAGGATCAGGACGCCGACGCCGGCCACCTCGGGGAGGTTGCCGAAGGCGACGACCGTCTCCACCAGCCAGCGGTACCCGATGCCCACGAAGAGCACGCCGCTGGCGTAGCCGTAGAGCGCGGCACGACGCCAATGTGTGGTGCTGCAGACCACCATCAGCGGGGCCCAGAGAACCCAGTTGAGCAGCTCGAGTTGGATGGGGGGCCAGACAATGGGGAAGGCCACCCCCGCGAAGAGTACAGCCAGCAAGGGGCGCAAGTGCAACGCCACGTCGAGCTCCAAACGAAAGGAGCCGAGCCCTTGGGGGC
>JAERSX010000802.1 GCA_016845285.1 Deltaproteobacteria bacterium
CGTGCACACCCGCCGACAGGTCGAGCTTCATGAGCGCGTCGACCGTAGACTGGGTGGGCTCGAGGATGTCGAGGAGGCGGTGGTGCGTGCGGCGCTCGAACTGCTCACGCGACTTCTTGTCGACGTGAGGCCCGCGAAGCACGGTCCAGCGGCTGATGGTAGTGGGGAGCGGGAACGGGCCCCGCACGTCCACGCCGGTTCGCTTGGCGGTCTCCACGATCTCGCGCGCCGACTTGTCGAGCAGCTTGTGATCGTACGCCTTCAGGCGAATCCGGATTTTTGGGTTGCTGGCCATCTTGGCTCCTGTCGGAGGGCGTGAGCACTCCGAGGTCCATGGACCGCCCGTGGGCGGTGGTGTGCTATTCGATGATCTCGGTGACCACGCCGGCGCCGACGGTACGGCCACCCTCGCGGATGGCGAAGCGGAGGTTCTGCTCCATGGCCACGTCCGTGATGAGCTCCACCGAGAAGTCGGTGTTGTCACCGGGCATCACCATCTCCACGCCTTCATTCAGCGTGATGGCGCCCGTCACATCCGTGGTCCGGAAGTAGAACTGCGGACGGTAGCCCTTGAAGAACGGCTTGTGACGACCGCCCTCGTCCTTCTTCAGGATGTACGCCGAGCAACGGAACTTCTTGTGCGGCTTCACCGAACCCGGCTTCACGATGCACTGACCGCGCTCGATCTCGTCGCGCTTCAGACCGCGCAGGAGCAGACCCGCGTTGTCGCCAGCCTCGCCATAGTCCAAGATCTTGCGGAACATCTCGACACCAGTCACCGTCGACTTCGTCGTCTCCTTGATGCCCACGATGTCGACGGTCTCGCCAACCTTGATCTGACCACGCTCGATACGACCCGTCGCCACCGTCCCGCGACCCGTGATCGAGAACACGTCCTCGACAGGCATCAGGAACGGAAGATCCTTCTCACGTACAGGAGTGGGAATGTACTCGTCCACCGCTGCCATCAGCTCCATGATCGAGGGCTTGCCCCAAGCTGCGTCGTCACCTTCGACAGCCTTCAGAGCACTGCCTCGAATCACAGGCGCGTCCTCGTCGAACTCGTAGTCGCTCAGAAGCTCGCGCACTTCCATCTCGACAAGCTCGAGGAGCTCCTCGTCGTCGAGAAGGTCAACCTTGTTCAGGTAAACCACGATGGCGGGCACGTTCACCTGACGAGCAAGCAAGACATGCTCGCGAGTCTGAGGCATCGGACCATCAGAGGCCGCTACCACCAGAATCGCTCCGTCCATCTGAGCGGCGCCGGTGATCATGTTCTTGATGTAGTCAGCGTGACCAGGACAATCGACGTGCGCGTAGTGACGGTTCTCCGTCTCGTACTCGACATGCGACGTGTTGATCGTGATCCCCCGAGCCTTCTCCTCAGGAGCCTTGTCGATGTCCTCGTAGTTCATCACAGCAGCACCACCCGCTTCGGCAAGAACGATCGTGATCGCTGCCGTCAGGGTCGTCTTGCCATGGTCCACGTGTCCAATCGTGCCGATGTTCACGTGGGGCTTGTTGCGCTCGAACTTCTCTTTGGCCATCTGGCACCACCGAGGCGGGCGGGAGCGCCCGTGCAGGAGTGAGGGGGGCTTTGACCACACTCGACTCGTGACGAGGTGATCAGGGAGACAGGGGGAGGATGGAGCCCATGAGCAGATTTGAACTGCTGACCTCATCCTTACCAAGGATGCGCTCTACCAACTGAGCTACATGGGCCTGCAAATGGAGCGGGAAACGGGGTTCGAACCCGCGACCCTCAGCTTGGAAGGCTGATGCTCTACCAACTGAGCTATTCCCGCAGAGACTGGGTCTGATCTACGACTACGTAGACTAGAAAAGGGGTGGGGGGTAGTGGATTTGAACCACTGTAGGCTGAGCCGGCGGGTTTACAGCCCGCTCCCTTTGACCACTCGGGCAACCCCCCTTGGAAGGGTTCGGCGCACAGCAGGAGACAGTGCAGCCGAGAAAACAGTGCTTCCAGAGAGCGCCCCAGGAGAGCTGGCGGTGGGACTCGAACCCGCAACCTGCGGTTTACAAAACCGCTGCTCTGCCAATTGAGCTACGCCAGCGCAGCCAGGGGCGTCGCCGTTGAGATTCGCGTTTGCGGACCCCGTGGCGAAGCGGGCCCCCATATATTGATGGCCCCAGATGGTGTCAACCCAGAATCAAAGCGTGTGGGTTCAAGGGCCAGGCATCAGGGGAGGCGACACTCAGAGCCCGTCCACAACGGGCTGATCGAAGCTTCCGGCTGTTGCTTGCTCAGGGAGGTTCAGGGCGAGCAACTCGACTTCCTCGATGGGGCCCACCGGGTTGTGGATAGACAGGCTGGACGGGAGCATCCAGCCTTCCAACCAGGCTCGGGGCTCACCTAGCTCCCAGGTGACCGGCCCACCGGCGGAGGCCCAGACCAGACGGTTCACCATTCCGGTGTCGGGGCCGACACAGGCTCTCTGCAGCTCGTCTGCGCCATCTGCCGCCTCGAGACAGGTCTCGCCATCTGCCTCGACCAAGGCCAGCTCCTCCCACTCTGGTGCCACCTTCATGTGGTGGGAGAGATCGAGCACCGCGCCGAGGACGGCCTCAGGGCTGAAGCGGTCGATGACCTCGACAGCGCGATCCGCACGTCGGGCTGTCACCGCGCTTCCTTCTCGCAGCCATGCCTGGTTGCCTGTGGTCACGACCGTGAGGCTGTCGGTCCCCTCCCCTTGTTCGACTGTCACCGCCAAGCGACGGGCGACACCCGCCCTGGTGTAGCTGTGCCGAACCACCAACGGCCCGGTGTCGAGGTGGAGGGTCCGGCGGAACTCGAAGTGCACGACGGGAGCCGCAGCGAGCAGGGCACTGCCACCGTCAGGCGCACCATGGGCCTTGATGGCGAGCTTGAGCAGCGCTTCAGCCCTACGATCGCGTTCGCGCACGGCGGGAACCAGGACAGGTGTGGCCGCAGGTGACTCAGCCGCAGATGTGTCCACTGCTGCGGTTGCCGCCTCCAAGCCACGGACCTTGACGGCCACTCCTTCCGCCTCGAGGTGGGCTGTCCAGTGCGACACCTCCTCGGTGGTCGCTACCCCATCCAGGACCAGACCATGGCCCCACCCCTCGCCGGAGAGGAAGCGTCGGTAGACGCGGGCTTCCCCGGAGTCCAGCTCAATGGAAGCGGCCAGACCCTCTGCCTGCTCCTTGGTCAGCAGATCGACCACTTCTACGTCGTAGTCGTCTGCGAGAGCGGCTGGGGATGCCCCGAGCACTCCCAGCGATGCCAAGAAGACAGCGGTGGCCTTCGCCAAGCTCACTGGTCGGACTCGACCTGCGCGGCTGAGCGCCATGCCTCGATCTCCTCGGAAGACACGATGTCTCCGTGCTGGTCGACAAAGCGTATCTCGTCCAGACCGAGGCGCTCGAGCTCGAAGGGACGCGGCATGAGCGACAGGATCATGCATACGAGGGCCGCGACTGCCACGATGCGAGCACGTGGGGTGAGGCCTGGCCGCTCCGGGACATCCAGGCCAACCCAAGCTCGCAGGCCCAGCAGCAGCAGGGCCCATACGACCCAGCCCATCC
>JAERSX010000803.1 GCA_016845285.1 Deltaproteobacteria bacterium
CTGCCCCACCGTGTCCCAAGAGCCGGGCTCCGTGCAGTCGACATCACCGGTGTCGTCGCTCCCCTCACCCCCTCCGGTGTCGTCCGGACCCACCACCACGGGGGCAGGGTCCTTGTCCTTGCAGGCCAGGAGCCCCAGGAGCACGAGCGGTGCGAGACGCATCAGTGCACCACCTGCTCGGGATGGCGCACCAAGGCCATGACCACGGCGGTCCAGGCAGCGGTGCGATCCCCACCGCCGCCGGCGGCCTCCCACAGCCCGTAGAGACGATCGATCTCGTCGCTGTCGGCCTCGACGGGCAGCGAGAGCATTCGTGTGTGCAAGACCACCAGGCCGCTGCGCACGCTGTCTTCTCCGGTGTCGTCGGCATCGAAGCGAAGCAGCGCCCGGTCGTCGAGCTCGAGAGCCCGCTCGGCCACGACCACTTCCTGTACCACCCGCCGGGCGGCCCAGGCCGTCATGAGCTGCAGCCCCATGCCCGGGGCGGGGTTGCGCTCGAGCACCACAGCGTCATCGGTGCCCCCCGCCAACACGCGGTGCTCCACCGACCAGCTGAGGGGGTTGAGGCCCTCGTCCACATCTTCGCCTGGCTCCAGCCCGAGGAGATCGTCGAGGGCACTCTGAAGCTGCTCCACCCGCAACACGCGATCGCCCACCTCCCGATACGCCTCCGAGCCCACGATCTCGCGGACCAGGGTGCGCACATCCATGCCGCTGTCGACGAGGGTGAGGTGCAAGGCGTCGAGCTCGACGGGATCGGTGAGAGCAGCGCCCACGAGCCCTGTGTGGAAGCGCTCGGCCGCACACCGGGCGAAGCGGGCATCTGCGGCCACCATGGCGCCGAGATCGGCCAGATCACGACCCGGAACCCCGTAGTACCGGGGGGGATTTCGCGCGGCGTACCACTCCGCCTGGAAGGGGCTGTACGCCACGTAGGCGTGAGGCTCGAGCTGGTCGGACTGCTCGGCGAAGCCGCCGAAGAAGGAGGCCATGGGGTCGAGGCTGGCATGGCAGGTCAAGCACGCCGGCTCTTCCGACACCGCGCGCTCCACCGATGCGAGGGACTCAGCGCTGATGTCGAATTCAAAGCTGCTGTCGCGATCCAGGAAGTCTGCACACAGGAAGATCCGCGCCACGGTGTTGGCCCGTGTGCGGTTGTAGTTGACGGCATCGGCCGTGTACCGCAGCCACAGCGTCGAGGTGGTCAGGATGCCGGCCGCTGGCCGCCCGTCCGTGTACGAAGCCCAGCCCCAGTCGCCGCTGGCCTCGAGGGGGTAGAGCTCCCCGAGGTGGGCGTTGGCTTGGGTCTGCTCGGCGGTCACGATGTCGGTGAAGGGACGGTCCTCCGCGATGACCGCAGCGATGATCTGCAGCGGCTCCATCCCCATCGCCTGCCAGAGCTCTGGCTCCAGCTCTCCGAAGCGATCGTAGCTCGCACCCCAGACCGCGGTGTGGAGCTGATCGTTCCAGAGCCAGGCCATGCGGAGTGCCAGTCGGTCGTCCTCGACCATCTCGTCGAGGAGGCCCTCGATGGCGTCGGGATCTGCGGCCACGGCGTCCAGCTCTTCGACGCTCGGCCGGACACCCCGCAGGTCCAAGGAGGCCCGGGTGAGCCAGGCCAGGTCATCGATGAGCTCCATGGGTGCGGGCGCCATGGGGCCCTGGACCAGGGCGGTCTCCGCCTTCTGGGACACATCGCGCTGTGCCGCCGCAGTCACCCCAGCACGGTCATCGCCACAGCTCAGCAGCAACAGGCAAGTGGTGAGGAAGAGACGGTTCATGCCATCTCGATGCTACCCCGCCCAGACCGCAACGGTCGGAGTGCTTGCCCGAGGAGCGGCGCCGTGCGACGTGTGCGCAGGAGGTGACGTGCTCGCTCTCGTCGACGTGCTCAAGCGAACCCACGCCTTCTTCGAGAAGCGAGGCATTCCCTCGCCACGTCTGGAGGCCGAGCTGATCCTCGGCCATGCCCTCGGCCTCGACCGCGTCAAGCTCTACATGGAGTTCGATCGACCGCTCCGGGAGGACGAGCTGGCCGCCATCCGCGCCCTGGTCGCACGCCGGGGGCGTCGCGAGCCCCTGTACTGGATCCTGGGTTCCCGGGGCTTTCACGACATCGAGTTGCTGGTCCACAACGGCGTGTTGGTGCCCCGTCCCGACACGGAGGCCCTCGTCGAGGCCGTGCTGAGCAAGGTCCCCGAGGACGAGCGGGTCTTCATCGCCGACGTCGGCTGTGGCACCGGCGCCGTCGGGCTGGCACTGGCCCACGCCCGTCCAGATGCCCGGGTCTACTGCGTCGACATCGACGAAGCGGCCCTCGCCAACACCCGAGCCAACGTGGCGGCCCTCGATCTCAGCGCCCGCGTGGCCGTGCTGAGTGGCTCCATGCTGACGCCCATCCCCCCACACCGCCAGGTCGACTGGGTGGTGAGCAACCCGCCGTACATCGCCTCTGCCGAGCTGGCGGAGCTGGAGCCCGAGGTTCGTGACTGGGAGCCTCGAGGCGCGCTGGACGGCGGCGCCGACGGACTCGACTTCTACCGATCCATCGTTCCCTCGGCAGCCGCGCGGGCTCAGGTGGGGGTCGCGGTCGAGATCGGCCACGACCAAGGCGACGCAGTGCGCCAGCTGTTCGAGGCCGCAGACCTCACAGAGGTCACGGTGACCAAGGACCTCGGCGGCAACGACCGTGTCGTGCTGGGACGGACGAAACCTGCCGCGTAGACTCGTGAAATGCGCGCCCTCATCCTCACGGCTTCCTTGCCGGCTGTCGTGGCCTGCGGGAGCCCAGCCCCGGCACCGTCGGCCTGTCCCCCCGAAATGGCACAAGTGACCCACGACGGGAAGCAGATCTGCATCGACCGCTACGAGGCCTCCTGGCACACCGTGGGTGCGCCCGAGCACGGGATCGTCTCGGTGGTGGGGGCCACGCCCATCACCCAGCTGAGCTGGTACAGAGCCCGCGACCTCTGCTCCACGACAGGCAAACACCTGTGCACCGTCGCCGAGTGGCAAGCCGCCTGCCGAGGGGTGGGGGCTCCCACCCGCGCGGTCTGCGCCACCGTCGATGCCGAGGGCCAACCGAGACTCGAGGGGATGCAGCC
>JAERSX010000804.1 GCA_016845285.1 Deltaproteobacteria bacterium
ATGGACTTCCTCGTCGGCGCCATCAACGACGACGACGGTGGCGGCAACGCCGGCGCGGTGTACCTCTCCTGGGCAGCCCCTCCATCGGCGGTGACCTGAGCCTCGGCGACAGCGAAGCCAAGTTCACGGCCGAGGCAGCCGGCGACAAGGCAGGTCTGGCCATGGACACGGCCGGAGACCTCAACGGCGACGGCAACGACGATGTGGTCATCGGCGTGCGGCTGACCGATCCGGGCGATGTCACGGATGCTGGCACCAGCTACCTGATGCTCGGCCCGGCGACCGGCTCCATCAGCATGGGCGACGCCGAGGCTGCCATCTACGGTGATGTGTCCAGTGATCGCTTCGGCGAGACGGTGGCCTCTACCGGCGACCACAACGGCGACTCCTACGACGACGTGCTCATCGCAGCGACCCTCGAGGACACGGGCGGAAGCCAGGCGGGCGCGGTCTACCTCATCCAGGGCACCGCGACGGTCAGCAGCCTCGACGGCCTGGGTGCCGGAAGCGCCATGAGCATCATGTTCTACGGAGGGTCCTCCAGCGAAGCCATCGGCAACTCCCTGGCCGGTGGCAGCGACCTGAACGGTGACGGTGAGCTCGACTTCGTCATCGGCGGGGCCAGCGCGGGCATCTCCTCCCAAGGCGAGGCCTACGTCTTCTTCGGTCCCCTCACCAGCGGCTCCTACTCGACGGCCGATGCGGACGCGACGCTCGCTGGCGACACCAACTCGGATGCCGCCGGCAACCTCGTGCGCATCGCGGGCGACGTCAACGGTACCGGCACCGATGCACTCCTCGTGGGTGCCCGGGAAGATGACGCGAACGGTACCGACGCCGGTGCCGTCTACCTGCTGCTCGACCTGGGCCTCTAGGTTGGTCAGCTCGCTGGAGACGCCGGCCGGTTGGATCTTGCACGCCTGAGCTGGTTGTTCCGCCGTCTGCGGAGCATGCCGCCCGCTGAGCTGCCCCATCGGGTGAGGGAACAGCTCCGCCGTCGGCGAGATCGACATGGGGGTTGGCTCCGCGAGGTGGAGCGCGACCTGGCGCAGGTGATCGACAGCCCGGTTCCCCGCTGGCCCGTGGCGTCGGAGCTGGCCTGGCCGGGTTCCGACGACGCCCTTCGTGCCGACGTCCACGGCCTGTTGCGGGGGTCCTTCGAGATGCTGGGAGCCCAGTGGACTGCCGAGCAGAGAACGGCGTGGGGCTGGGATCCTGCGACCGGTGAGTCCTGGCCGGGGGACGCCTACACCTTCGACATCGACTTCCGCCACGGGGCAGCCGAGCGGGACGTGAAGCTGGCTTGGGAGCTCCTTCGCCTCCAGCACCTCCAGCTGCTGGCATGGGCTGCCCGTGGAGGGGACGCGGCAGCCATGGCTGCGGTGACGGCTGATCTTGGCGATGTGCTCGCCCGAAACCCGCCTGGTCGAGGCATCGGGTATGCCAGCGGCATCGAGGTGGCGCAGCGGGTCGCCAGCCTGCTCGTGGTCTGCGGCCTTGTCGAGGTGCCGGGCTCGCTCCGGAGGCCGCTCTGGGAGGCGCTGGCCGCTCATGGTGCCTGGCTCGAGCGCTACCCCTCGCTTCATTCGTCAGCCAACAACCACCGCATCGCGGAGCTGGGGGGGCTCTTCTTGTTGGGCTGTCTGGCGCCAGGCCTGCCGCGGGCGCGCCGATGGGCCCGGGATGCTGCTGCCGAGCTGGGCCGGGAGGCCGCGCGTCAGATCCACGGCGACGGGGTGGGGGCCGAGCAGAGCCCCACCTACCAGGCCTTCACCATGGAGTGGCTGCTGGTGTGTGCGGTCGTGGGGGCCCGCACCGGGCACGCCGTGCCGCCCGCCGTAGACGACCGGCTGTCTGCGGGGGCCCGCTTCCTGGGCACCCTCCTTGGTGCGGGCGGTTGTCACCCCCGGTTCGGCGACGAGGACGAAGGCGTGGTGCTCCGCTGCAGCCTGTCTCCCGAAGCCCATGTGCGCAGTGTGGTGGGCGCTGTGGCTTGTTGGCTCGGACGCGGCGCACTGCTGCCAGCGGACTGGGCCCCCGACGCCCGCAGCGCGCTGCTCGGGCTCTCCACCCCCTCGGGGGGACGTGCGGTCCGGACCTCGCGTCACTTTGCGGGGGGCGGCTACACCTGGCTTCGAGCTGGCACGGCGGCGGATGCGACCGAGGTGCTCGTCGATCACGGCCCCCTCGGCTTCGCGTGGACCGCCGGCCATGGCCACGCCGACGCCCTCAGCGTCTGGGTGCGCCGCGGGGGCGTGCCCCTGGTCGTCGACTCGGGCACCTACCGCTACAACGGCGCACCTGACTGGCGGCGCTGGATGCGGGGTACCGCCGCTCACAACACCGTGACCATCGGAGCACAGGACCAGTCGGAGCAGTCCGGGCCCTTCAATTGGGGCCGGCGTGCCGAGGCCACTCTCCACGAGGTCGAGCTGGAGGCTCGAGGTGGGCGGGTGTGCGCGAGCCACGATGGCTACGGCCCCCTGGGCGTGGTCCACCGCCGGACGGTGGCGCTGCGTGGGGCTGGGCATCTCGAGGTCGTCGATGAGCTCGAGGGGAGCGGGGTCCACGAGGTGGCCCTACGCTGGCACTTCCACCCCGACTGCACCGTGCAGGATGGGGTCATGGAGCGAGATGGAGAGGTCTTGGGAAGTCTGGAGGTCGTGGGCCTGGATGGTCCGCCCGCCATGGTCTGTCAGTCCGACTCCGCAGGGGTCGGCGTGCACAGTCCGGGCTACAACGTGCGCCAGACGGCAACCTGCCTCACCTGGACGGCGCGTGTCGAGCTTCCCTCCAGCTTCTCGACGACCTTCCGATTCCAAGACTGTGTGAATTCCAACCAGATCGAGGGGTGAGGCGTGCCCGTCTCCCCTACGTCAACCCTCACGGGAGACCTCATGGAGCGGCTCGAGATCTGTGTCGTAGGCCTGGGCTACATCGGCCTGCCCACCGCCAGCCTGCTGGCCACGCGCGGACACCAGGTCCTGGGCATCGACGTGTCCGAGGCGGTGGTCGACACCATCAACCACGGCGACATCCACATCGTGGAGCCCGAGCTCGATGTGCTCGTGCGCTCGGCGGTGCACTCCGGCAACCTGCGGGCCTCCCTGGAGCCACAGGCGGCCGAGGTGTTCATCATCGCGGTGCCCACGCCCTTCGAGGAGGGACACCGGCCAGATCTGTCCTATGTGCGCGCGGCGACACGCTCGCTCAGCGGGGCGCTCAAGGCGGGAGACCTCGTGATCCTCGAGTCGACCAGTCGCCCCACAGCGGGTCCACCCACTCGGCGGTCTGCTCGGTGCCCTCGCGGCCCCAGGACGAGAGGCGGAGGTTCAGCTCGTCGTCGCCCCTCCAGGCGTGAAGACCCGACCCGTCGAGCTCGGCGTGTACGCCTTGC
>JAERSX010000805.1 GCA_016845285.1 Deltaproteobacteria bacterium
CACCTTCGGCGACCTCGAGGTGATCCGAGCCTGTTCGGCATGGGCGCTGTTGCCGATCGTGGGGAGCATGTCAGCTGAGGAACCGATGGGCGGGACGCCGGTCGAAGGGGGGGAGGCCTCGTCGGCACTTCCCGACGTCGGGGCAGGCTGATGGCAGGAGGATGCATGCGGAGAGCGGTTTGGACGATGATGGCGGCGGCTGTGCTCAGCGGGTCGGCTTGGGCCAGCGATGACACAGCTGTGGACGAAGCCATCGAGGAGGTCGTGGCTGCGCCCACGCTCGAAGACACCTGGGCCACCCTGAGCGATGAAGCCCTGGTGGCCGAGGGCATCTCCAGGCGGGAGGTCGGCGACTTCGAGGGCTCGGTTCGCCGGCTCGCCTTCGTCGGGACCCGCGGCCCCAACCCGCAGGCCACCTTCCACGAGGGCGTCAGCCTCGAGTACCTGGAGCGCTTCGAGGAGGCGCTCGAGCGCTACGAGCTCGTCCTGGCCAAGCCGGCCGATGGCTCCCTCCACGTGGAGTCAGCGTTCCGCCGGGCGCTGGTCCTCGAAGACCTCGGGCGTCATGCCGAGAGCGTGGCCCAGGTTGCCGAGCTGCAGAAGCTGGATGGATGGACACGCACGCAGGAGCTCACGCTCGAGCTGAGCAGGGGCGTGGGTGAGCTGCAGGGCAAGAAGCGGCGAAAGGGCATCAAGCGCTTGAATCGTGCCCTGTCCGCCCTCGAGGGCACCGGAGAGTCCGGGTATATGCAGGCCCGCGCCCGCGCTGCCCTGACCTGTGTGCTGCTGGACGAGGCCGCCGCCCTCTCCATGGACGGTGGCAGGAAGGCTGCCAAGAACCTGCTCGCGCGCACCTCGCTCATGGTCTCGGCTGAACAGCAGGTGGTGGCCATCGCCGTGCTCGGCGAGCCCGAGTACGTGCTCCAGACGCTCATCATGCTGGGCGATGCCTACCTCGCGCTCCACGACGACATGATGGCGGCCACCCCGCCCCGGAAGCTGGACGGGGAGCAGGCGCTTCTCTACAAGGAGCTCATCGCCGAGCGCGCGGCGGTGCTGCCGGTGAAGGCTCGCCGCTACTACGACGAAGGCGTCCAGGTGGCGGTGCGGACCCGGTGGCAGGGGTCTCTGGCCGAGCAGATCCGGGCTCGTCGGGATGCGCTGCCGGCGAGCGGCTGAGGGGTCTCAGCTCCCCGTCAGGCCGGTCTCCACCTCGAGCTGCTTGAGGAAGCGGCCGCCGCCCTCGGCAGGTCCGAAGTGACATGGGATTGAGACCGAGGGGCCGTGGCTCGTGACCGACATGCCCTCGTGGGCTGTACCCGTGACCTCCAGGCGGGTCATGTCTGCGAAGAGGAGCTCGTGTCCCACGGTGTCCTCGACGCGGAAGAGGGAGTCCTGGGTGAACCCGCAGACGGTGGTGCCGTCGCGCCGGTCGCTCTCGTCATGCCAGGCGAGGGGGATCTCGGTGAGCTCGAGCACGCCGGCGTCTCGGCAGGGCTGGAGCTGCCAGACATGGACCTCGGTGCCCGACCTGAGCTCGCTCGGCCCGATGGCGGCGGGCACGAAGAGGATGGCCAGGCTGCTCGCGCAGGAGCCGATGAGTCCGATGACACAGAAGGCGATGAGGAGCCCGCCATAGGTGGCCAGCCCGCAGCCAGGCAGGCCGGAGAGGACGGGGCCGTCGTCGGAGTCCACGGACATGGGGGTCGGCCTATCCTGCCGCACGCCGCTCGCATCGTCGCCAGTGGTCACGCATGGCGGTGGCGTAGGCCGGGGGCTGGTCCCAGGGCAGGAAGTGCCGGCCCTCGGGGAGCACGACCAGCCGGTCGGTGGGGCCGGCCATGCGGCGAGCCGCGGCTGCGGAGAGGAAGCGGTCTTCGGCGCCCCAGAGCCAAAGGGTTGGCACGGCCGCGGCGCGCAGATCGGCGGGCAGGCGGGCCAATCGCCGCAGGGGAAGGCCGAGGGCGGTGGCCTCCATCTGGGCCGCGAGGTTCGGGTGCGCGGTGGCGAGGGCTCCGAAGTGGTCGAGGAAGTCCGTACGCCGGGCCGGCGAGATGCCCTCGCGGAGCCAGAGCTGGCCCTCGAAGCGGCGGTAGAAGAAGCCGCGCAGGCCTGGCAGGGCGGTGATTCGGGCGGGCAGCCAGTGGAGATCGGTGGCCGTCGAGGTCAGCGTGAGGCTTCGGGCGCCGAAGCGCGCGGCCCAGGCCGCTGCCATGAGGCCGCCGTAGTCGTTGCCCACGAGGTGGAGCGCGTCGACCGGCAGTCCGGCGGCTGTGAGCACCTCGGCGAGCCAGTCGAGGTGTGCGCCCAGGTCCCACCGGTCGAGGGGGGGGGCACCCGCGTAGCCGGGCAGGTCTGGCGCCAGGATCTGCCGGCCATCCCCGAGCTCGGAGATCACGGGCTCCCAGAGGTCGGCGCTTGTGGGCACGCCGTGCAGCATCACCACGGCTGAGCCGGTGCCCGAGACGTGGACGGGCCATCGGTTGGCGACCAGCGAGCGCGAGAGCGACATCGCCCCAAACTATCGCGCACCTGCGTCGACGCTCGCGGCTCCTGCTCAGGGGCTCCGGCCCAGTCTGCGGCACCTCCCCCATCCGGCTATGCCTCCGCCATGGCCCCCTCGCTGCTCGTCGTGCTCGCCCTGGAGCTCACCCGCATCGGTGGGACCGATGGCACGGCGACGTTGGGCTCGGATCTCGAGGCGGTCGAGGCTGGTGGCTTCGTGCTGCCACCCTACCGAGGGCCCGCGCTGCAGCCGGTGTTCTCTGCACGCTTCGGGCGACTCGAGCTGGGCCTGGCGCCGGCCGGTCGCTGGCACCAGGTCACGGCCACCAGTGCAGACGGGCGAGAGGCAGTCGTGCGGGTCGGTCAGTGGCGGAT
>JAERSX010000806.1 GCA_016845285.1 Deltaproteobacteria bacterium
CCAGAAGTCCTTGAAGAAGCCCTTCTCGTCGACCTGCTCTTCCTGGAGCTCGGCGAGCTGGCGCACCAACTCCTCCTCGGCAGGCCCATCTTGTCGGGCACACGAACCACGACCTGCACGTGTTGGTCACCGCGGCCCCCACGCCTGCCGAGACGTGGCGCGCCGCGGCTGCGCAGGGTGAAGACCCGCCCCGAGGGCGTGCCCTTGGGGATCTCGAGGAGGTCGCCGTTCTCGACATCGTCGACGGTGGGCACGGTGATCTCACCACCCAAGCAAGCCTTGGGGTAGCTCACCGGAATCGTGCACAGCACGTCGTCTCCCTCGCGACGGAAGAACTCGTGCTCGCGGACCTCCACCTCGACGTAGAGGTCTCCCGGTGGCGCGCCGGGGTCACCGTAGTCACCCTGGCCGGTCAGGCGCAGCTGCAGCCCCGTAGCCACACCGCCCGGGATGTTGACGTTCAGCTTGCTCGAGGCGCGCGTGCGGCCCGAACCACTGCACGTTCCGCAGGGCTCGCTGATCATCTCGCCCGCGCCACGGCACTTGGGGCAGGTGGTGCGGATGCGAATGAACATCTGTGCCTGCGTGACCTCGCCGGCACCGCCGCACATGTCACATCGTGTGGGACTGGTGCCCGGCTTGGCCCCGCTGCCCTCGCAGGTGTCGCACGAAGCGTTTCGAGGGACCTCGATCTCCTTCTGGAGGCCATGGATCGCCTCCAGGAAGTCGAGCTGGAGCCGGTAGTGGAGGTCTGCCCCCCTTCGAACCCGGCGTCCTCGGCCTCCGCCACCGCCGCCACGACGCCCACCACCGCCGAAGCCGAAGAGCTCACCGAACAGATCGCCGAAGTGGCTGAAGATCTCGTCGGCATTCTGGAAGCCCGGGTTGACGCCGGCTCCGCGCAGTCCCTGGTGCCCGAAGCGGTCGAACATCTGCCGCTTCTGGGCATCGCTGAGCACGCTGTAGGCCTCGCTGGCCTCCTTGAAGCGCGACTCCGCGTCGGGATCGTCGGGGTTGCGGTCTGGGTGATGCTTCAGCGCAAGCTTGCGGTAAGCCTTCTTGATCTCGGCCTCTGACGCATCTCGCGCCACACCCAGGACCTCGTAATAGTCACGCGGCTCGGACATGAGGGTTCAGCTCCAACAGGCGGCCCGCTGTTCGGGTCCCACACCAACACGCCAGAAGTAGGGACACCCCACCAGAGGTCAACCCCGAAAGGTAGACCCCAGGCGGGGTGGGTGGACTCTCGGGGAGCCCGAAGACTAGGCTTCCTCGTACTCCGCATCGATGACGTCGTCATCTCCGCCGTCGTCGCCACCGTCAGCTTCGGGTGCAGGGGTCGAGGCGTCCCCATCACCAGAGTTGGCCTGGTAGGCCACCTGAGCCATGGCCTGGCTGGCCGCGGTGAGTGCGTCGAAGGCACCCTTCAGACGATCCTTGTCGTCGCTGTCGAGGGCCTCCTTGGCGGTCTTCAGCTCGGCCTCGACCTTCTCCACCTCGGCGCTGGGGAGCTTGTCCCGCGACTCGTTGAGGAGCTTCTCGACCTGGTAGACCAGGTTGTCGAGCTGGTTGCGGGCCTCGATGACCTCGCGACGACCAGCATCATCGGCCTCGTTGGCCTCCGCTTCCTTGACCAGGCGATCGACCTCGTCCTTGGACAGCCCCGAGGAGCTGGTGATGGTGATCTTCTGCTCCTTGCCGGTGGCCTTGTCCTTGGCCGTGACGTTGAGGATGCCGTTGGCGTCGATGTCGAAGGTGACCTCGACCTGGGGCACGCCGCGCGGTGCCGGCGGGATGCCGTCCAGGCGGAAGTTGCCCAGCATCCGGTTGTCCTTGGCCATGGGCCGCTCGCCCTGGAAGACCTGGACGTCGACAGCGGTCTGGTTGTCGGCAGCGGTGCTGAAGATCTCCGACTTGCGGGTCGGGATGGTGGTGTTTCGCGTGATGAGCACGGTGAGCACGCCGCCCAGGGTCTCGATGCCCAGGGAGAGCGGGGTCACGTCGAGGAGCAGCAGATCCTTGACGTCGCCCGAGAGCACACCGCCCTGGATGGCGGCGCCAACAGCCACGACCTCATCGGGGTTCACCGTGCGGTTGCTCTCCTTGCCGAAGAGCTTCTGGACCTTCTCCTGCACCAGCGGGATGCGCGTGGAGCCACCGACCAGGATGACCTCGTCGATCTCGGAGGGACTCAGACCCGCATCCTTGAGCGCCTTGCGGCAGGGCTCGAGGGTGCTCTCGATGAGGGGACCCACCATCTGCTCGAACTTGGCCCGGCTGAGGCTGGACTGGAAGTGCTTGGGACCGGTGGCATCGGCCGTGAGGTACGGCAGGTTGACCTCGGTCTTGAGCGCGCTCGAGAGCTCGATCTTCGCCTTCTCGGCCGCGTCCTTGAGACGCTGGAGCACCATCTTGTCGCCGGCCACGTCGACGCCCGTGTCCTTCTTGAACTCGGCGAGCATCCACTCGATGAGGACCTGGTCGACGTCGTCGCCACCGAGGTGGGTGTCACCGTTGGTCGACTTGACCTCGACGACGTTGTCGCCCACCTCGAGAATCGAGATGTCGAAGGTGCCACCGCCGAAGTCGTAGACGGCGACGATCTCATCGTTCTTCTTGTCCAGGCCGTAGGCCAGAGCGGCTGCGGTGGGCTCGTTGATGATGCGCTTGACCTCGAGGCCCGCGATCTTGCCCGCGTCCTTGGTGGCCTGACGCTGGGAGTCGTTGAAGTAGGCCGGGACCGTGATGACGGCCTCGGTGACCTCGCTGCCCAGGTAGCGCTCCGCCTCGCGCTTCAGCTTCTGCAGCACCATGGCCGAGATCTCCGGCGGCGAGTACTGCTTGTCGTCGATCTTGACGCGGGGCAGCCCGTCGGAGCCGCTGACGACGTCGTAGGGGACGCGCCCGCTCTCCTTCTTGCACTCATCGTAGCGCCGGCCCATGAATCGCTTGATCGAGTAGACCGTGCGGGTGGGGTTGGTGATGGCCTGCCGCTTGGCGATGGCGCCGACGAGGCGCTCACCATCCTTGGCGAAGCCCACGACCGACGGCGTCGTGCGGCCGCCTTCTTCGTTGATGATGACCGTCGGCTTGTCGCCCTCCATGACGGAGACGACAGAGTTGGTGGTGCCGAGATCGATCCCGATGATCTTGCCCATTGAAGAACCTCCACGCCGACGGCAGGGGCCCGCCGGTCGTTTGATCAGATGCTTGGGTGGCGTCCTTCCGGGGCGGGGTTCCGCGCCCATCCGTGCCGCTCGCCGCCATACCTAATCTCGGCCAGAAGACCGACAAGACTTCCAGTGCCATCTCGCTGTCGGAACGACGAGGTTCGAGGGTGCGGAATGCGACACAGGAGTCACGGTTTCCGCACGCCACCGCGCCGCCTGAGGCCCAACGCAGCCGTAACTACCAGTAATCAGGTTCCCGAGAGCGTTGGCACGGTCCCTGCACATGCATGGGGTGTCCTTGCTACGACAGCTTCAACTACCCGACGTCCGTGCCCTGATCAGCTGTCGTAGCAGGCACGGAGGCCCCTGAGGAAATG